>CAZBNQ010000051.1:0-12276 GCA_964493035.1 uncultured Hyphomicrobiales bacterium
AAAATAAATAAAAAAAATACATAAAGGTTAGCGTATGAAGAAATTGTTGACATTTTTTGCAGCTTTGATATCAATTTTAGCCACTAATGTTGAGATTAAGGCTGATCAATTATTCCAACTTTCAGGAGTAAATTGTTTTAATTATCCGGAAGTACGAGCCTCATTTTTAGCTTTAGATGCTAATGGCAACTCCTATAAAGATCTAACGTTGGATGATTTTGATGTTTGGGATAATGGCAAACTTGTTCCTAAAAGCTCACTCGAGCTGGTTTGTAACGACCCACCTATAAGCATTATGCTTGTTGTCGATCAAAGTAAGTCTATGGATACTGATTATGGATCAGGTCGTAAATGGGATTGGGTGAAAGATGGTATTAAAGCATTTTTGAACCAAATTAGATTGATTGACGGCTCTGCTATTGGAATGACTTCATTTGGTCATTATGCTGTTTTGAGAGCTCCATTTATGACAAATAAGCAAGACTATAAAACATACATTTTGGATACTTTAGAAAAGCTGAATGTTGATGGTGGAACAAACTTTAACGTTGCTTTTTTTGGTGATAAAGTTAATTTACCCAAGGAAGATGGTAAAAATGATAATCCAATTTGGCAATTGAGTCAAAGACCGGCAAACATGAGAAGAATTATTGTTATGCTTACTGACGGTCAGCATGATATGGCTAATGGACCAGTTTGGGTTGATTCAATAATTAAGTCCCTAAAATACAATAATATACAGTGTTATGGGATTACTATTGTAGATACAGTTAGTAAAGAATTAAGATTAATTAGCGAAGAGTCAGGCGGAAAATACTTTAGAGTAACAAAGCGTGATGAATTGGCTGATATTTATAATTTGATAGCAAAAGATATTAATTATAAAGTAATGTGCGATCTTATTTGGAATACTACTCCTTCTTGCGATGAAGTGTCTTCTTATAGAGATGCAACAATACTATTTAAGCGACAAAATGTCAAACAAACTAAAACCTATAAAATACCACCGGAGGGAATTGCATATCTCGAATATGACCAATCTGTTCTATCCTTCGGCAATATAAACATAAATGCAAGCGAGACTCTCCCAATAAAAGTGACGGCGAGAAAAGCTGATTTTGTTGTAAAAAATATGACTATTATTCCTTCCACCTACTTCGAAATTGTAGATTGGGGGACTGGCGACGGCAAGAAGCCTACAGGTGATATTATATTTAAA
The DNA here is from genome assembly GCA_964493035.1 of uncultured Hyphomicrobiales bacterium. Taxonomy (GTDB): domain Bacteria; phylum Bacteroidota; class Ignavibacteria; order Kapaibacteriales; family UBA2268; genus JAUQWR01. Next base: position 1,220 of record CAZBNQ010000051.1, read on the forward strand.
GAAAATGAAACAAAAACTTTATTAATAAAGTTTACACAAAAAGATGCTAAATTATTTAGAAAGGCAAATTTGTATTTCACAAGCACTCCTTGCTTGTCTGATTTACCATTAACCGGCGGTTTGTCTCAAATTTCTATTTTAAGACCAGTCGATACTGAAGTTTATTCATCTTGTGATTCTATTGATATAGTTTGGGGTGGTGTTGATAAAACAACTCAAGTAAACTTGACATACAGCACAGATGGCGGTAAGACTTGGCTACCAATTGCTACGAATGTTACCGGATATCTATATAAATGGAAGCCGACAATAAAAAGTAATAATTACAAAGTAAGAGCTTTTGTATCACCTACAAAATCTTACATGTGGGCTAAAAGTTTTGGTGGCAAAACATATGATCGCGCTTCGGGATTATCTGTTGTAAAAAATTCACCATATTTATATGTTTGTGGTTCATTTGAAAATGTTGCTAAATGGGATGACACAACAAGAACTTCTAATGGTCTAAGAGACGCATTTTTAGCTAAATATGATACAGAAGGCAATGTTATTTGGGTTAAGACAGCCGGTGGCGACAAAAATGATTCTGCCGCTGCAGTAATGGCTTCTTCTGCTGATGTTGCCTATGTGGTGGGTACTTGCTATAGTGGTGCTACATTTGGTTCTACTATTCAAACATTTCCAATTGAAGCAAATCCTGCTTTCTTTATGGCTAAATATACAAAAGATGGTAGCGTAACTGTTAGAACTATCGCTGCTGATAATATTTATACTGGATTTAGAGCATGGGGAAGAGCGGTTTATGTGGATGAAGTTGGCGGAAAAATTTATTTCCGTGGCGAATATTCTGGTAAGCTTAAAGATCAAGGTCGTGGAATAGATTTTCAGTTTAAAACTAATCCCGGCAGATTTACTGTCGTTTATGATCTTGGCATGAGTATTCCAAAATATATTGATGCATGGGATGCTTCGATGAATAGCAAGTTTGCTGGACTTACAGATAAAGATTTAGATGGAAATGTATATACTGCAGGAGATTACTCCGGATCTAAAACTTTTGGTTCTTTCACTGTTAATTCTAAAGGCGATAACGATGCTTTTGTTACTAAATTTGGAGGCCAACCCGGATCGGCTGATACTACAGGTGTTTTCTCAGTAAATACTTCTTCAGTAATAGTAAGATCTCCTAATGTAGATTTGGGTTCTTGCACTTTTGGTTCTCAAGTTGATAAGAATTTCAATCCGATGCTTGTCAATAAAAGCTCATTGCCATATCAAATTTCTGATATTAGAATTACCGGTAGCCATCCGGATGATTTCTTCCCATATATGTCAAAGAATGATTATGTAGGAAAAATTATTTCTCCCGGCGATTCATTAGCAATTAGAATTGCATTTAAACCTACTGATGTAAATTTAAGAACTGCAATTATGGAAATAATTCCAAGTTGCGGCGATATAGCAGTAATTAATATGACTGGTAATGGTACTTGCGATGCCATCACATATCCTATTGATCTTGGATTGAAATCTATTAATAAAGATTTTGATACTACTCTTTCTTGTATATTTTATAATTCCAATGGTCAATCTATTGATATTGAGCCTCAGTTGGAAGGCGCAGACAAGGATTTCTTTAAACTGTTGACTGTAGGTAATCAACCAATTGTGAAATCAACTGTTCCTGCAAAATCTTGTTTCGAAATGAAAATTAGATACACTCCGACTGCTCCGGGCAAGCATACAGCAAGAATTAATTATCATATGCCTCAGGTATGTAATCAAGCTTATACTAACTTGACAGGCGAAGCAATTAATGCCGATTTGAAAATTCCTGATATCGATTGGAAGATGCGCAGAGTGAATAGTGTCAATGATACTACTGTTAAAATATATAATAATTCTTCTCTGCCTTTGAAGATTCCTAATAAAGATATAAAAATATTTAATCCTACTCCTGATGGTGAATTTGTAATAGACTTATCTAAGTTTACAACTAATGATATTATTATTCCAGCAAATAAGGATACATTGATACCGGTTTCTTTCATTCCTAAGAAAGAAAAAGACTATGAAAATACTTTGTTAGTAAAGGTTGAAGGTATATCCAATTATCTTGGTGGAAATCTTAAAGGAACAGGATATCTACCTAAAATAGAAGTTAATTGGGATTGTGCCGCTGATGCTCAGATTGGCAAAACAAAAACTGTATTGCTTGAAGTGAAAAATCCAAGTAAATCTTCAAAATTAAAGATTAATAAGATTGAATTAATTCAAACAGGCAATGATTATCAAGCCAAAATTAATTCTGATCTTAATGCTAGAGAAATTGATATGGAAGGCACCGCTACAATTCCAATCGATTTTACTCCAAGTACTGCTGGTTTGAAATCAATAACATTTAGAATTCAACATGATGCTTATGATGGTACTTTCAAACAAGCTTGGAAGACTGATGACTATAATTTCAAATGTAACGTAAAAGGCGTTGAATTTACTAATTCTTTAGATTTTGGTAATGTGATGATTTGCGATAATCACACATTGGATGTAACTATAACAAATAATAGCGGCGATTCTACATTGATTATTAAAAAATCTGATGTAAGTGTGGTTGGTGCCGATTCTAAATATTTTGTGCCTGAAGTCAATACTGATTTAAGTATAAAAGGTGGCGATTATATCAGAATTCCTGTTGTATTTAATCCTGATGAAGCAAGACAATTCACTGCTAATTTGAATATTAAAAACTCATTTGGAATAACAATATCTATTCCGCTTAAAGGTGATGGCACATTTATGCAGCTTGATTTAGGTAAGTCAGATGTTAAAATCATCCCTGGTGATTATTACACATTATCTATAGGTTCTGATATTAAAGCATTGAGTACAGGTCCAATTACTAAAATCAAAGCTCAAATTGATTATAATTCAGATATGATTAATCCTGATAATAATGGATTTTCATCTTCAGCTCAGGGAATTCAATGGACGCCAATGGATTTGTCTCAGAAAGACAGAATTTTGATCAATGGCACTGGCAGCCTTAATACTCCTTTCAATGGTGAATTATTCAGAATTAAATTTAGAGGATTTCTTGCTGATACAAACAAATCTGAATTGAAATTGTTTGTTGATTATGGTTGTGATTCTATCCATGCTAGTACTGTCAAGTTTGAAACTGATGGTGTATGTTTCTTAGATGGTAGAGTTATTAAAATAAACCCAAGTAATTACTTCCTATTTGGTCCTAACCCTAATCCGGTTAATAATGAAATTAAATTGGAATATGGAGTAGGTATCAAAGCGGCAACTACTATTGAATTATATAATTCTATGGGTGAATTGGTGAGAACATTAGTGAATGGAGAAATGACTCCTGGTACGTACAAATTGAATGTATCTACTCAGGATCTAAATTCAGGTGTATATTTGATTAAATATATTTCTGGTCCATTTAGTGAATCGAAACAAATTGTTATCACAAAATAAGAGATAATATAATAAGAAAGTTTAAAGCCGGTACGAGTTGATCGCACCGGCTTTATTTTTATGAGTATTTTAAAAAAAACAAAGGCTGAATTGATAGATCGATTCAGCCTTAATCAAAAAAAATATTCGGCATATTAATCTTTTACTATTTCGCCAATTACAATTGGATTTTCGGAATTAACAGCTTCCAAAACTTTGTCTGCATTATTTTTAGATACAATTAAAATCATACCAATACCAAGATTAAAAGCTTTGCGCATTTCTTCTTCGTCAATTGAGGCCACTTTTTGAATAAGATCAAAAATTGGAGGCAATTGCCAAGCATTCCAATCAATATTCATAGCAGTGCCTTGAGGCAATATTCTTGAGGTATTACCAATGATACCGCCACCGGTGATATGTGAAATACCATTTAATAGACCTGATTCGACAAGCGGATGCACTGAGTGCAAGTATGATTTATGAACAGCTAAGAGAGCCTCAGAAAGTGTTGATCCCAAAGACTCAAAATAAGTATCATGATTATATTTTGGGAATAAAACTGCACGCGCTAAAGAATATCCATTAGTATGCAATCCAGTAGATTTCAAACCAATCATAATATCACCGGTTTGAATTGTTTTTCCATTTACAATTTTGGATTTATCAACAACTCCAACAATAGTGCCGGACATATCATACTCACCATCGGCATATATAGAAGGCATTTCGGCAGTTTCTCCGCCAATAAGACTGCAGGAATTTTCGCGGCAGGCTTTAGCGAAGCCGGAAATTACACTTTCTGCAACGTCAGGATTGAGCTTGCCGGTAGCAAAATAATCAAGGAAAAACAATGGTTTAGCACCACAACAAAGGATATCATCGACGCAATGATTAACAAGGCATTGTCCGACGGTATCATGTTTATCAGCCATGAAAGCAATTTTAAGCTTAGTGCCGACACCATCGGTGGAAGCAACAAGCACCGGATGCTCATAATCATCAAATTTAGCATCATAAAATCCGCCAAAGAGCCCAATTTCAGATAAAACATTTTTATCGAAAGTAGATTTAACGAGAGGTTTAATTCTTTTAACCGTTTCATCGCCTGCGGAAATATCGACGCCGGCAGCTTTGTATGTAATTCCCATCGATTTACTCAAAAATTGCAAAAATTCAAGTTCAAAATTAGCAATAAAGTTTTACTTTTAAAAATGTAAAGCACATAGAAAATAAAAAACCCGGTAAGAGCATAACCGGGTTAACAAATATTGGAATAGTTCGAATTTAAAAAATCACATAGAAATCCAGGATTAGTTATCCTGAAGCCAGCGTTCTGCATCGATAGCCGCCATGCAACCGCTGCCTGCAGCAGAGATCGCCTGACGATAAACATGGTCTTGAACATCACCGCATGCAAATACACCCGGAATGTTTGTATAAGTAGATTTGCCTTTAGTAATAAGATAATTTTCATCATCCATATCGAGCAAACCATTAAATAGCTGAGTATTTGGATCGTGGCCAATAGCAATAAAGACACCATCTGCAGGCAAAACTTTGGTTTCGTTTGTCTGCACATTTCTAACTTTAATAGCATTTAGGCTCTTAATACCATTTTTCTCTTCGCCCATAAATTCATCAATAACTGAATCGAGTATAAAGTCGATTTTAGGATTTTCTTTAGCTCTATCGACCATAATCTTGGAAGCACGGAATTCTTGACGTCTATGCAAAAGAGTAACCGAGCTGGCAAAATGAGTCAAATAGTTTGCTTCTTCCATAGCAGTATCGCCACCACCCACAACGAAAACTTTTTTGTTTTTATAGAAGAAACCGTCGCAAGTAGCGCAAGCAGAAATTCCAAAGCCCCAATAAGTTGCTTCTGAAGGGATTTTCAAGGTGCGAGCAGTAGCGCCGGTAGCAATAATAACAGCGCGAGCAGTATATTCTTTGCCCGAATCGTTAGTAAGTTTGAATGGACGATTAGAAAAGTCGACTTTAGTAATCGTTTCATAGACATTTTTGCAGCCAAAACGAGTAGCTTGGCGGCGGAAAATATCCATCATTTCCGGTCCTTGCACACCATGTTCAAAACCGGGAAAATTTTCAACTTCTGTAGTTATAGTTAATTGGCCACCAGGTTGGGAGCCTTCAAATAAAATAACATTCAAATTTGCACGGCTAGCATACAATCCGGCAGTAAAGCCGGCAGGACCAGAGCCGATAATAGCAACATCATATATTTCAGACATGCTAAAAAACCTTTATTTTTATTCTACTAATGGTACTTCAATAATTAGTAAAAACGAATTATCGAGCGATTTAACGTTTACAGTGTCGATATCGCAAATTCCAACAGCATCTTTTTTAGCAAATTCATTATCGAGCAAGCTGATATTTCCATCTATTACAAAGACAAAAATACCACTGCCATCGTGTCTTCTTTTGATTTCGACAGATTTGTCTTTATCAATTTCAGTCCAATATAAATAAGCTTGTTGATTGATCCAAAGAGCATTGTCTTCCTTGTCGGGAGATACAATACATTGTAGTTGGTTTTTACGGTTTTCGATATTAAATCTCATATGCGAATATCTAGGTTCGATATTTCTTTGATGAGGATAAATCCAAATTTTAATAAAATTCACCTCAACATCGTCGCTTTTATTATATTCAGTATGAATGATTCCCGAACCAGCAGACATAATTTGAACATCGTTTACTTCAGTTAGTATTTCGTTTTCGTCTTTATCTTTGAATGCAATAGTACCGTCTAAAGGGATAGAAATAATTTCCATGTTTTGATGTGTATGAAAATCAAAGCCTTGACCCGGGCGGACGTAATCGTCGTTTAAGAGTCTAAGCTTGCCAAAATGCATATTCCGCTTATCGACATAGTTGCCGAAGCTGAATGTATGATATGATTTCATCCAAGGATAAGCACTATATCCTCTTTCCGATGCTCTGATAATCTTTAGCATATTTGTCTGCTCGTTTATTTATTAAATTATCAATAAATTTATCAATTTAAACTTTATAATTTACAATTTTTTTCTAATAATTTTTAATCATTTTTTTGTTGAAGCACTTAATTTTTTAATGGAAATTATTATTAACTTTGTATTTTAATTTGTTTCAAATGGAATTTAAAATATATGCGGGCTATTGGAATTTGCCTTGGTGCCTCAACTGTCTCGGTAGTTGAAATATCAAAGATTGATGATAAAATAAAAATAGATAGACAAGTAAGCGTTTCTCATAATGGTGACCCTAAAAAGACATTTATCGATACATTAAAATCATTCAATCCAATTGGTGCAAAAATTGCCGTTACTGGTCGTAAATTTCGAAGCATGGTTTCGGTTGCTAATATTTCCGAACCACAGGCTAGCGAGATAGCTTATGAATATATTTCTGAAAAGTATCGAAATATTGATGCAATTGCTAGTCTTGGCGGCGAGACTTTTCTTGTATATCCTTTGGATAGCCACGGCAAGATTGCTTCGGTAATCAGCAAAAATCAATGCGCTTCGGGTACCGGTGAATTCTTTATGCAACAAATTAAAAGAATGGATTTATCTATTGACGAAACTATGGATATAGCTCAGTCTGCCGAGCCTTTTAAAGTTTCGGGCAGATGCTCTGTTTTTTGCAAGTCTGATTGCACACATGCGCTAAATAAAGGTATCCCTAAGTCTGAAGTATCTGCTGGGCTATGCAGAATGATTTCTGATAAAATTTCTGAATTGCTCGACAAAACGTCGAAAGATAAATTTTTATTAGTGGGCGGTATTACAAAAAACAAAGTTATAATGGACTTTTTGTCAGAAAAATATTCAAATGCTGTAATACCTGAAGAAGCTGCTTTTTTTGAAGCATTTGGAGCTGCTATTTATGCTTACAAAAATGATTTTGTTATCGAAAATATGGATGATATTTTGAAGGAAAATGCCGGTTCATTTACCTTTCATCCTCCTTTAGCAAGCTTCAAAGATAAAGTCGTATTTAAAAAATCCAAACGTAGAGAAGCTATCGAATCTGAAAAATGTATTTTAGGCCTTGATGTTGGATCTACAACAACCAAGGCTGTTTTGTTAGGTGTATCTGACTCAGTAGTATTAGCTTCGGAATATATTTATACAAATGGAAATCCAATTAAGGCTGCACGTGATTGTTATAAATCAATATTGAATCAACTAGATAAAAAAGTAGAAATAATAGGACTTGGCACTACGGGCTCTGGCAGGCATATTGCAGGGCTTCACGCACTTACTGATTCTATATTTAATGAAATTACTGCACATGCTAGTGCTGCGGTTCATTTTGATAAAAATGTAGACACTATTTTTGAAATTGGTGGTCAGGATGCAAAATATACATATATTGTAAATAAGGTGCCTTCAGACTATGCAATGAATGAGGCTTGCTCTGCGGGAACTGGATCATTTATAGAAGAAGCTGCATGGGAATCGCTTGCAGTGAAAGTAAAGGAAATTCAAGAAATAGCTCTCTCTGCAGATAATCCACCAAACTTTAGCGATCAGTGTGCGGCATTCATTAGCTCGGATATTAAAACTGCTCAGCAAGAAAATATATCAAAAGATAATATAATTGCGGGTTTAGTATATTCAATTTGTTTGAATTATGTGAATAGAGTAAAAGGCAATAGGCCGGTCGGTAATAAAATATTTATGCAAGGTGGTGTATGCTATAATCAAGCAGTGCCAATTGCAATGGCTGCCCTTACAGGCAAAGAAATAATAGTACCCCCGGATCCGGGATTGATGGGGGCATTTGGCGTAGCTCTTGAAGTTAAAGAAAAAACGAAGCTCGGATTGATTGAAGAAAAACTATTTGATCTGAAAGAATTATCCGAAAGAGAAGTTATCTATCACAAGCCTTTTATATGCGCCGGTGGCAGAGAAAAATGCGACTTAAAATGCTCAATAAATATGATTGAAATAATGGGCAAAAAATATCCTTTTGGAGGTTCATGCGATAAATATTACACTATGAATTCAAGCGAAAATAAGATTAACGAGCAAGATTTAGTTAAATATAGAAATTATTTGATTTATGATAAATATACACCTCAATACGTGCTACCTGCTAACGCTAAAACAATTGGCTTAAATTATAGTTTTCATACTCATACATTATATCCTTTGTTTTATAATTTCTTTTCAGGTCTGGGATTTAGTGTAATTCATTCAGATAAAGTGACCGAGGAAGGATTAAATAGGGAAATATCTTCGTTTTGCTATCCGGCACAATTGTCTTTAGGACTTTTTCAGGATTTATTAGATAAAAACCCTGATTATATATTTCTTCCTTCAATTCTCGAAATGTATACCGAAGAAGAAGGGTATCAACGATTAGATTTTAATTGCACTTGTGTGTTTGTGAGTGGAGAAACCTTCTATATAAAACAAGCATATAAGGAAATGGAAATTAATCAGAAGTTGATTACACCAAATTTAAATTTTGGCTCTGGCTGGGAAAAAGAAGAAAAAACATTTATTGAAATTGCTAAGCAATTAGGAATTAATGATAGCGAAAAAGTAATAAGTGTTTATAAAAATGCAGTAAAAGCACAGTATGATTTTCAGGCTGAATTATTTGAAATAGGCAGAAAATTTATTGAAGAATTGGAAAAAGACAAGACAAAATTTGCAATGGTGATAATTGGAAGACCTTATAATTCCTTTGTAGATACAGCAAATAAGGGGATTCCACAGAAATTTGCTTCAAGAAATGTAGCTGTAGTTCCCTATGATATGCTTGATTTTAGCAAAGAAGAAATAGATGATAATATGTATTGGGAGAGTGGCAAAAAGATTTTGCGTGCTGCTAAAGTAGTAAAAAATCATCCACAATTGTTTGCTACATACATATCTAATTTTTCTTGTGCGCCTGATTCAATGATTATGAATAGTTTTAGAAATATCATGGGTACCAAGCCAGCATTGACTTTAGAGCTTGATAGCCATTCAGCAGATGCAGGCATAAATACTAGGATAGAGGCTGCAATTGATATAATAAATAATTATAGAAAAATACAAGACAATGTGTATGATATAGATTATTCAGATTTCCGCGCAGCTGATATTGAATTTGCAGATCCAATTGCTAATTATATATGTTCGAATGGAGAAAGGATTCCATTAAATTCTCCAAATATTGATATATTAATACCATCGATGGGCGACCTGGCAGCACCGATGTTTGCTGCAGCACTGCGCAGCTTAGGATTTAATGCAAAAGCACTTCCTCCATCAAATCCGGATATTTTGAAATATGGAAGAGCAAATTCATCGGGCAAGGAGTGTCTGCCTGTTTTGTTGATGGCCGGGTCTTTGATTGATTATATTGAAAATGAGTGGAATGGTACCAATAAAATTGCTTTATTTACTGTGCAGGGAGCCGGCAATTGCCGATTGGGGCAATATCCAGTGTTTATTCGCGATTTGATAAAAAGAAATCGATGGCAGGATGTTGCGCAAATGGTACTTATGAATGAAGATGGATTTGCCGGACTTGGTTCGAAATTTGCTTTGCGTGGCATTCAAGCAATTATTGCAAGTGATGTGCTCGATGACGTTAGATCTGCTATTATGGCTAATGCACGTGATAGGGAGCAGGGATTAGAAATATTTAATAGAGAATATGAAATTTTGTGTGAATCTTTTGCTTTAGATGCTGATGGTATTTATAAGCATTTAGAGCTGTTTGCTAAAGCTATAAAAGATAATGTTGAAGTAGAACGGCATATTTCGGATTCAAAATATGTTGCTCTTTTGGGTGAAATATACGTAAGACGTGATGGATTTTCTCATAAATGGCTTAATAAACGATTTGCTGAAAAAGGTTTTGTTGTAAAAGATGCATATATCAGCGAGTGGATTCTTTATGTGGATTATTTGCTCCAAATTGATTTATTAGAGCCAGAAAAATCTATTAAAAAGAAGTTTGAACGCTATGTGAGAAATTTCTTTATGCGCGATGCCGAAAAGAAAATTAAAAAAATATTGGAAAAAACTAATTTCTATGAGTATTCGCGAACTGAAATCGAGCCGATTTTAAATCATAGTAAGCACATATTACCTCTTGATTTTAAGGGCGAACCGGGCTTGACTCTTGGTGTGGCACTTCACGAAACTTTGGAAAAATATTGTGGTGTAATAAATTTAGGACCGTTTGGCTGCATGCCAACTCGATTTGTAGAGTCTATTGCAGTACCTGAAATGAACATTGAAGGAAAAGCGAAGGCAAAAAAAGTAGCAAATCCGAAGTATAAGATGCCAGAAATATTTAATGGAAGTATGAATATACCATTTTTAACAATAGAGAGTGATGGCAACGTTTTTCCGCAGTTAATTGAGGCACGAATTGAAACATTTATGTTGCAGGCTGAAAGAGCCTCTCATTATGTGAAAATGCATAAAAATGGTAATAAAAAGTAAGTATAATCTACAGATATGACGGGGTGGATTCTTAAAATACCCTGCAACGGAAAAGTATCCACCCTGCCCGACTGCGTCGGACGACACTCGAGAGGGTAATAAAGACGTTTTCAATTAGTA
>CAZBNQ010000052.1:0-12227 GCA_964493035.1 uncultured Hyphomicrobiales bacterium
TAAACGAAATTTCGGCAAAATGAACGAAAATAAAAACAAGTGTTATAAAGTTGCACTCGACGCTATGGGTGGCGATTTTGCACCAAAAAATGAAATTGATGGTGCAATTGAAGCTTACAAAAATAAAGCAAATGATATAGATTTTGAGATTATATTTATCGGAGATGAAAATAAAATCAAGTCATATATCAGCAAAGTTGATACCGGCGGACTGAAGTATTCAATCGTTCATGCAAGCGAAGTGATTACTATGCATGATGATCCTCTTACTGCGTTCAAGACTAAGAAAAATTCATCACTATATAAAGGTGTTGAATTGCATTCTAAAGGCGAAGCTGATGTGTTTTTGTCTGCAGGCAATACTGGAGCGATGCTAACTACTTCAACCATGCTTTTGGGTAGAATTAAAGGTGTATCGAGACCAACTATCGGTACTTTTATGCCGACTATCACACAAACTCCTTGTTTTTTGTTAGATGTCGGTGCTACTATAGATATGAGAGCTAGATTTCTTTATGAATTTGCTATAATGGGTTCCATTTATGTCAGTCAAGTCTTGCATAAATCAAATCCAAGTGTAGGTTTGCTCAATATCGGAGAAGAGGCTACAAAAGGTACAGAAGAAATCTTAGAGACTCATAAATTATTATCGTCGAGCAATTTAAATTTTTTAGGCAATGTCGAAGGTCGCGATATATTAGCAGGAACTGCTGATGTGGTTGTATGCGACGGATATACTGGCAATATTGTACTAAAATTTGCAGAAAGCTTCACGACAATATTAAAATCTAAAATAAAAGATTTTGCGTCGAAAGGTTTGTTCAATAAATTAAGTGTAGCTTTGATGGTTCCGACATTAAAGAAGATATTGGCAGACTTTGACTATCAAGAATATGGCGGGGTGCCTTTATTAGGCGTAAATGGATCTGTGATTATTGGTCATGGCAAATCTACCCCGAAAGCAATCAAGAATATGATTTATCGCGGAATTGAAATTGTAAAACGCGATGTTAATAAACAAATTGAAACGGCGCTAATTTCGCCTATTAATTAATTGAATGAAAGAATTATGACAGCAACAATAACATCAATAGCTCATTATTTGCCAGAAGAAGTGATCGATAATCATTATTTCGAATCATTTCTAGATACTTCAGACGAATGGATTAAAACACGTACCGGTATTTCTGAACGTAGATTTGCAAAAGATGGTGCTACTTCCGATTTGATTGTACCTGCTGCTGAAGAATGTATTCGCAAAAGAGGAATTTCTAAAGATGAAATCGATTGCGTAATAGTCGCTACTGTTACTCCCGACCACTTTTTCCCGAATACTGCAGCAGTTGTCCAACACAAATTAGGCTTGAAAAATGCTTGGGGCTTCGATATTTCTGCCGCTTGCTCAGGCTTTGTATTTGCTTTAGCTACTGCCAGCTCTTTTGTTAATTCAGGCTTAGCAAAAAAAGTTTTGCTATGCGGTGCTGATAAGATGACTTCTATCTTAAATATTAATGACCGCAACCAAGCTGTTTTGTTTGGTGATGGCGCTGGTGTGTGTATTATCGAAAAATCTAACGACGATAATATGGGTGTTGTCGATCAAATCCTTCATATTGATGGTTTTGGCGGTCAATATCTACACATGGTTGCCGGCGGAAGCTTCAAACCTTCTTCCCACGAAACAGTTGATAATTTGGAGCACTATATCTACCAAGACGGACAAAACGTTTTCAAAAACGCTGTTGTTGGTATGGCTGAAGTATCTGCAGAAATTATGGAAAAAAATAACTTAAAATCTGAAGATGTTTCTTATTTAGTGCCTCATCAAGCTAATTTAAGAATTATTTCGGCTACAGCAAACCGTATGGGAATTGGTATGGACAAAGTAATGGTCAATATCGATAAATATGGCAATACTACAGCAGCAACTATTCCTATCTGCCTATCAGAATGGAATGATGCCGGAAAACTTAAAAAAGGCGATAATTTAGTTTTAGCGAGCTTTGGAGCAGGATTTACCTGGGGCTCAGTTTTATTACGTTGGAATTTAAACGATTAATGAGGTAATAATGAGTACAGCTCTTCTTTGCGTTGGTCAAGGTTCTCAATATGTCGGTATGATTAAAGATCTAGCCGAAAAATTTCCTTTAGCTGAAGAATTAATAAAAAAAGCTGACGAAATACTTGACTATCCATTAAGCGAAATTTGCTTCGAAGGTCCTATCGATAGATTAAAGCAAACACGTTATACTCAACCTGCTTTATTTGTTCATTCTGCTATTGCTTTCGAATTAGCAAAAGACAAATTAAAATATGATGCAGTTGCAGGTCATTCAGTAGGTGAATATGCTGCATTATATGCTGCGGGTGTACTTACTTTCGAAGATGCACTAAGATTGGTTTCTCTTCGTGGTCAGTTGATGTTTACAGCAGGCGAAGAAGTACCGGGCACTATGTTTGCAGTAATTAATTTAGATGATGACAAACTTATCGAAGTATGCAATAAATTGTCAGATAATAGCGATGGCAACGTCGTTGTAGCAGCAAATTTCAATTCACCCGGTCAGATTGTGGTTTCCGGTTCAGCTCAATATTTGCGCGATAATATCAATGCATTTAAAGAAGCCGGAGCAAGAATGGTTAAAGAATTAGTGGTATCTGGTGCTTTCCATTCGCCGCTTATGAAACCTGCTCAAAATGAATTGGAAAAAGCAATTAATTCTATAGAATTTAAAGATGCACAAGTACCTGTTTATGCAAATGTAACTGCAAAACCATTGACTAATAGCAATGAAATTCGTAATGCTTTAGTAGCTCAATTGACTGCTCCAGTATTATGGACTCAGACTTTAAATAATATGAAAGCAGACGGCTTTGATAAATTTATTGAATTAGGTCCCGGACAAGTGTTGCAAGGCTTAGTGAAACGCACAATCAGCGATGCTGAAGCGTTTGGACTAGACAAAGCAGAAGAAATAGAAAATTTTCTAAAAGATTAATTTATTGATTATATTTGCAAGTTAAATTAATATAAAATATAGAATAATGAAAAGATTTGAAGGAAAAGTAGCAGTAGTAACCGGCGGATGCCGTGGAATCGGAAAAGCAATAGTAGAACGCTTTTTAAATGAAGGCGCAAGAGTATTTGCTTTGGATTTCAGAATTCCAGAAGCCGGCGAAGTTTTTATTGAAGATGCAGAAATGGCATCTAGAGTTGCTTGCAAACAAGCAGACGTAACAAGCTTCGACTCTGTGCAAAAAGTATGCGACGAAATAGTTGCAGAAGCCGGAAGAATTGACTTCCTTGTCAATAACGCCGGAGTTACTCGCGACAATCTCCTTATGAGAATGTCTGAAGAAGAATGGGACATGGTATTGAATACAAATTTGAAAGGTGTATTCATTTGTACTAAAGTATTCAGCAGAGTGATGATGTCTCAACGATATGGCAGAATCGTCAATATCGGATCGGTAGTAGGTTCGATGGGTAATGCCGGACAAGCAAATTATTCATCATCAAAAGCAGGCTTGATAGGATTTACAAAATCAATTGCAAAAGAACTTGCTTCAAGAAATATTTTGGTAAATTGTGTTGCTCCGGGCTATGTAAGAACTCCAATGACAGATAAACTTACAGACGATCAGAGAGCAGCATTCCTAGTAGGAATTCCATTAAAACGCCCTGCAGAAGCAGAAGATATAGCTAACGTAGTTACATTCTTTGCATCAGAAGATGCAAGCTATGTTACTGGTCAGCTAATTCACGTAGACGGTGGTATGGTAATGTAAATAAATTTTTTTTAAACTTTAATATTGAGGTATAAAATGGACGCTTTAAGAGCAAAAGTAAAAGACATCATCGTAAAGAAATTAGGTGTCGAAGAATCACAAGTAACAGATGAAGCATCATTCACAAAAGATTTGGGTGCAGATTCATTGGATACAGTAGAGCTTATCATGGAATTCGAAAAAGAATTCAATGTAACAATCGAAGATAGCGAAGCTGAAAAAATCCAAACAGTTGGCAACGTAGTTGCTTTCTTAACAGAAAAAAATGTAAATTAATTAACAATTAATACGGGTGATTATGCCTAAATATAATTTCCCAAGAGTTGTCGTTACAGGAATGGGCGCAGTGACGCCCATCGGTAATACATTGGCAGAATACTGGGACTCATTAAGCAATGGTCGCGGTGGAGCAGCCCCTATTACACGTTTCGACGCTTCGGAATTTGATACAAAATTTGCTTGTGAAGTGAAAAACTATGATCCATCTTTGCATATAAACCGCAAGGAAGCGCAAAGAATGGACTTATTCACTCAATTTGCAATTTCGTCAGCAATTATGGCTGTCGAGGATGCCGGAATAGATTTCGAGAAAATAAATAGAGAAAGAGTAGGCGTTCTTGTTGGTTCAGGTATTGGTGGAATGTGGACATACCACAACCAGCAACAAAACTTATACGAACGCGGCGGCAAGCCCGATAGAATTTCACCATTCTTCGTGCCAATGCTTATTTCAGATATCGCAGCAGGACATATTGCTATACGTTGGGGACTCAAAGGACCAAACTATGGTACAGTATCAGCATGTGCAACTTCATCGCACTCTATAGCAGACGCATTGATGTTGCTCCAACGTGGTGATGCAGATATGATGCTTGCAGGCGGCAGTGAAGCAGTTGTATGCCCAATGGGTGTAGGCGGCTTTAATGCATTGAAAGCTCTTTCTACTCGCAATGACTCACCAGAAACAGCTAGCCGTCCTTTCGATAAGGATAGAGATGGTTTTGTTATCGGTGAAGGTGCAGGTATTCTTGTTCTTGAAACATTAGAACATGCTATGGCACGCGGTGCAAAAATTTATGCTGAATTGGCTGGATTTGGACTTACCGATGATGCTTTCCATATCACTCAACCTGCTCCCGGCGGTGAAGGTGCTGTTCGTTCAATGAAATTGGCGATTGAAGATGCCGGACTTAAACCTGAAGATATTGATTATATCAATGCTCATGGCACTTCAACTCCTTTCAACGATAGAAATGAATCTTCAGCTATCGTTACAGTCTTTGGCGAACATTCTAAAAAATTAGCTGTAAGCTCAACCAAATCAATGACAGGACACTTGCTCGGCGCAGCTGGTGCGATTGAAGCTATTGCAACAGTAATGGCTATTAAAGAAAGCTTAATGCCTCCAACAATCAACCACTTCAACGATGATCCTGAATGTCCAGAATTGAATTATGTGCCTAACAAGGCTGAAAAACGCACAATTAACGCTGCTTTAAGCAATACTTTCGGGTTTGGTGGTCATAATGCTACCTTATGCTTTAAAGCTTTTAAACAATAAATTTATGATGCGGTATGAAAGAGCTTTTTCAAAAAATATATGATAAAATAACTCATTTCCCACCGCTGTATCATAAGTCTGATAATAATATCAACCACACGGACGGGTTCCCTGTGGTTGGTTTTTTAGATAAGGAAAGAGTTAAAGAGTTGGAACTTGCTTTGTCTATAAAAATCTCTAATCCGAGAATTTACGAACAAGCTCTTACTCATAGGTCTTATATGCATGTGCTCGGTGCCGATTCCGGATGCAGGTCTAACGAAAGGCTCGAATTCCTTGGTGATTCGGTATTGGGTATTATTGTTTCTGATTTCTTGTTTTTCGAAAATGTTGATTTTCTCGAAGGACAACTTACTAAAATGCGTTCTTGGCTAGTAAACAAGAACTCATTGGCTTATTGCGCTAAAATGTTTGGCTTAGAAAAATTTGTAATGCTTAGTTTTAGTGCCGAAAAAGCTATGAAAGGTGGAAGTGACTCGATTTTGGCAGATGCTCTTGAGGCAATTATTGCTGCTATTTATATCGATTCAGGTTTCATTGATGCTAAAAAATTTGTATTGACCAGACTGATTCCGCTTCTGCTCAATCAAAGCATTCTCGAAGATAAAAATTATAAGAGTATTCTTCTCGAAAAAGTTCAAGCTGTTGGGCATATTTCGCCTAAATATATTGTACACGAAGAGAAAGGACCCGACCATGAAAAAGAGTTTATCGTCGGTGTATATGTGGATAATGCTTTGGTTGGGACAGGAAAAGGAAAAAGTAAGAAACAAGCGGAACAACAAGCCGCTTTGAATGCTTTAGAAAATAACGAATTTTCAAATAAATTAGAATCGCAAAATGGAAAAGTTAATATTTGAAAAATCTAAGCCCGGCAGAAAAGGCTTTACTCTGCCTAATTTGGATATTCCGGCTGCTGATTTAAATGCTTTGCTACCGGAGAAATTCCTACGCAAAAATGCAAATTCTCTGCCTGAAGTTAGCGAAAATGAAATTTCTCGCCATTATATCAGGCTTTCTCAATTGAATTATAACATCGAGCAAGGATTTTATCCTCTTGGCTCTTGTACTATGAAATATAATCCGAAAGTGAACGAAAAAACTGCAGGTATGGGCGGATTTACTGAGCTACATCCTTGTTCGGAAGACGTTCACGCTCAAGGTGCTCTTCAGTTAATGTTTGAATTAGGCGAAGGTTTGAAAGAAATTACCGGTCTTCAAGGTGTTTCTTTGCAACCAAGTGCCGGTTCTCAAGGTGAATTAGCCGGTATTTTAATGTTCCGTGCTTATCACTTAGATAGAAATGATGCTAAACGTACTAATATTTTGATTCCTGATTCTGCTCACGGCACTAATCCTGCTTCTGCAGCTATTGCCGGATTTAATGTTATTTCTATTAAATCTAAAGAAGATGGCAGTATCGATATAGAAGATTTGCGCGCTAAAGCTGATGATACTTGTGCTGGTATGATGATTACTAATCCAAGTACTATCGGTATTTTTGAAAAGCAAATTGTTGAAATCGAAAAGATTATTCACGGTGTTGGTGGCCTTCTCTATATGGATGGTGCCAATTTAAATGCACTTTTGGGTATTGTTCGCCCCGGTGATATGGGATTTGATTGTGTGCATATCAACTTGCATAAAACTTTTTCAACTCCACACGGCGGCGGTGGTCCTGGTGCTGGCCCGGTATGTGTTAGCGATAAATTAGTACCATTTTTGCCAATTCCTCAAATTAAAAAAGAAGGCGAAACTTATCAGTTAGTTATGGATTGCCCAAAAACTATTGGCAAAATGCATACTTTCTTTGGCAATTTTGGTGTATTGGTTCGTGCTTATACATATATGAGAATGTTGGGTGCTAAAGGTTTGAGAGAAGTTAGCGAAAATGCTATCATTAATGCTAATTATTTGATGGCATTATTAAAAGATGAATACGAATTCCCATATAAAGAATTCTGTATGCACGAATGCGTTCTTTCAGCTGATAGACAAAAAGAAAATGGAGTAAGTGCTAAAGACATTGCTAAACGTCTTTTAGACTATGGCTTCCATGCTCCTACTATCTATTTCCCATTGATTGTTCATGAATCAATGCTTATAGAACCAACTGAAACTGAAACTCTTGAATCATTGAATTCATTTGCTGATGCAATGATCAAAATTTCTCAAGAAGCTAAGACTAATCCTGATATTGTAACAAGCGCACCTCAAAATGCTCCTCTAAAGAGACTTGATGATGCATTGGCTGCAAGAAAATTGAATATTAAGTGGTCATAATTTAAGCTTAAAATAATTTGGGCTTTCTCATATTGTCATGTTGAAATGACAATTGTGAAAGCCCAATTTTTTTAAATCAATATTGTATTTAATGTCTATTCACCTAAATCGTTTTTGCTTACGCGTTCTACTATTAGTTCTGCTGCCGCACATAGTAATGCAAAAAAGATGAAGAAGATCCATAATTCAGTTCCGGTACGAGCACGAGTAATTCCACTTGAAATTTTATTAATATCATCAATAAAATTGATGTACACATTTTTATCTAATCGCAATTTCATTTCATCAGAAATATTGTCTTTTTCAATTTTACCAATATAAGATTCATTTTTAGGTAGATTGATAGACAACATATTAATCAACTTGCCTTGTGAATTCAAAATGGTATAGACTCCAGGCTGGTTGAAATCTTCAATTGGTAAAATAGCTCCAGTAGGCAATAAAGCAATATCTTTGATGGTTTCATTACCAGATGGATCAATAACTTTGACAGTATTACCGATTACATATCTTTTGGGAAGATTTATTGAGAATAATTGATTCAGTTCGGCGTTAGAAGAAAGGCTTTCGATTGAAGTAAGATAATAAATTGAGCGATAAATAAAAGCAGGGAAGAAGCCAGTAAGCGGAAAATTACTCCATTCGGTGGTAGGAGCAACAGCAACATACAAAGCTTTGCCATTTCCAGATTTTATTTCCGAAAGGAAATTATAGCCATTCATATCAATTATTGAAATGCCGGACGCTGCAGTTAACGCTTTGCTTATATATGGAGTTTCAATTAATTTTTTTTGATCGGTGCTGCCCTTAAACATACCTTCAAAAATTGGATGAGTTCTATCGGCATTCGAGAAACTTGCTTTTTGGTTGTCAGGAAATTTTCTTTCAATTACTTTCCCAAATCCAAGTTGAGTAAGTCCATCAGAAAGTTCATTAATATTAGTTTCATCATTTGCAAAAATCAATGCCGAGCCACCGGATTGAATAAATTGATTGATTCTGCTGAAATCAGATTGGCGGAAATTACCACCTGTAAGAATAGCAACATCGAAATTGTTGAAATTGATACCACCGATATTAGCAGGGCTGAAGTTACTGATGTTTGCAATAGTACCCGAATTTCCGCCCAAAGCCAGATTTATAAAAGTGGAACTAGCAAAATCGCCAATCACAGCCACGTTCGGTTTTTGAGGAACAATAAATCCAAAATATCTCTTGTTGTCAGTATCTAATGCATCAGATTCGAGCTCGATAGTAGCTCTAACAGCACCACTAACTTTAGAATTTGCAGCAATAGAAATCACTCTGGACTCATTAGCCGGAAGGTCGATAGTGCGTTGAGCAACACGTTCACCATTAAACATCATACTAACCACAGCAGACTTAATTTCTTTTTGAGAGTTGTTACGAATAGTAGCTGCTACTTCAATAGGTTTGTCATTCTGGAAAATTCGAGTAACAACTTCTAAAGAATCAATTGATAAATTGGTGATTTCAGATTTTGAATTAATACCAATAGGAACAATATAAGCACCGATATTTTGATCTTTAATTCGTGCAGAATCGCCTGATTTGAAAATATTAGATTGGCAATCAGAAACTATGAAAATTTCTTTGTTATAATTATGTGCATCATCGAGCATAATACCGGCAAAGCTAAGGCTTTTGTCGAGATTGGCAGAATTATTGTGAATTTTAATATTTGATAATTTTTCTTTTAATAAGTCTTTATTTCTAGAAAAAGAGTATTGAGAGCGATTACGAGTATTAGCCATCTCAATAATAACAGCTTCATCTCCTTCTTTCATGTTATCTAAAATAGCAGCAACAGCTTTTTTGGTTTGGTTAAGTCGATTACCATATTCATCTGATAAATCCATACTAAATGAATTATCGACGAGAATAATTGAGCTGGTTTTTGCATAGGATTCGAATCCTGGGATAGTACCTTTAATTGCCGGGCGCGAAAATGCAATTACAGCGAAGGCTATTATTGCAGTTCGAAGGATAAGCAATATTATCTGTTTGATTTTTAATCTTTTAATCTTAGTTTTCTGAAGTTCTTTGAGAAATCTAAGAGATGAAAACTCGATTGTTTTTAGTTTTCTTAGATTTAATAAATGCAGAAGTACCGGAATACTAGCAGCAATAAGACCAATCAACATCAGCGGATTCAAAAAGTTCATATCAAACCAAGATAATTATTAAAATAAAATTTAAAATTAAGCATTTTTCAGGATTTTACAGACGGAAATATTTTATTATATTGAAATATTATTAATTGATAATTAAATTTTTGTTTTGACGTTTATAATCAAAATATTTCGGGAAAAATTGAATAAGTTATGAGAAACTGGATTATTGTCTGTATCTTGATGTTTGCATTTTGGAATGAATCTAAATCGGAAATAATGTGGGCAGATACAGTATTGGGCTGTACATCAGATATTTCTACACGTTATAATGTTAAAAATCAATATACTGCGCACCAAGCTTTGGGCAAACCTAGCATAACGAGCGATTTTGGGGAATCTCCATGCGCATGGATGCCGGAATCAAATATGAAAAGAATTGAATGGATTAAACTTGGTTTTAAGAGTCCAAAGCTTGCAAAAAGAGTTTTTATTCACGAGAATGTCAATCCTGGTGCTATTATTAAAGTCTATATTTATGATAGTCTAAACAAAGAACATTTGATTTATGGTAATTCTAAAATTGAGATTGGAGCTAAAGAAGGTAGGATATTTACAATTGACTTAGATTCAAATTCAAATTATACTGTTTCTGCTATTAAAATTGAACTTTCTTTAGAAAACTATATTGATGTTTATCAAATCGATGCTGTTGGTGTTTCTGATAAAAAGGAAGATTATAAAGTAAATATTAATACTTTTGGCGAAAATGTAAAGTATTATGTGCCGGAAAACTTAGGTAAAAGCGTAAATTCATTGTATAGTGATCTGGGACCAGTTATTTCGCCTGATGGCAAAGAATTGTTTTTTACTCGCGATGGTCATCCAAAAAATACCGGAAAAAAGCGCCAACAGGACATTTGGTATAGTAAATTTGTGGATTCCATCAATCAATTTTCTAATGCAATTAATTTGGGTGCCCCATTAAATACAGAAGGTAATAACTTTGTATTGTCAGTTACTCCTGATGGGAATTCACTATTGATTGGAAATGTTTATAATGAAGATGGAACGTTTTCGAATGGGTTATCTGTTTCGTATAGAAATGGGGAACAATGGTCTTTTCCAAAGGGATTGAAGATAGATAATTTTTATAATCATTCATCCACGGGAAGTTATTCATTGGGTGCCAATGGTAAATTTATATTATTGAGTGTGCTTCGTGATGATTCTTTTGGGGGCAGAGATTTATATGTTAGCCACTTGAAACCGGACGGCTCTTGGGCTGAACCAATGAACTTGGGTAGCACAATTAATAGCTCTGCAGACGAAGATTCTCCCTTTATGGCATCAGATGGACTTACTTTGTATTATTCCAGCTCTGGCAAACCAGGATATGGCTCTAATGATATGTTTATGTCGGTTAGATTGGATTCGACTTGGAGTAATTGGTCCGAACCTATTAATATGGGAAAGGGAATTAATACTAAGGGATGGGATGGATTCTATACTATCCCCGCAAGTGGAGAATTTGCATATTTTGTTTCTTCTGAAAATTCGATTGGGAATGATGATATTTTTAGGGTAAAATTGCCTGAAGAATTAAAACCTAAAAAGATTGTTTTGATTAGTGGTAAAGTATTAGACTCGAAGACAAATAAGCCTGTATCTGCTATGATTTTGTATGAAACTCTTCCTGATGGGAAAAATATAGGAAATGCCAGATCAAATCCTGAAACCGGTGAATATAAAATTGCTCTGCCTGAGGGTTATAAATATGGATTTTTAGCTCAGGCTGATAATTATATTGCTGTTAATGAAAATGTGGATTTGACTAATTTGAAAGAATATAAGGAAGTTGAGAAAAATCTTATTTTAGTTCCTATCGAAAAAGGGCAGGTAATTAGAATAAATAATATATTCTTTAAATATAATGATTTTAATCTATTGCCGGATTCTTTTATCGAACTAAATCGATTGGTTGAATTTATGGTGAAAAATCCAAATATTAGAATACAAATCAATGGCCATACTGATGATATTGGATCGAATGAGTCAAATAGAGTTCTATCCACAAAGAGAGCTAATTCTGTGGTTGAGTATCTAATCTCTAAGGGTATTGAAAAGAATAGAATGAGAAGTGTCGGTTGGGGTGAAGAAAAACCAATTGCTGATAACAGTATTGAGGAAGGTAGGCAGCAAAATAGAAGAGTGGAATTTGTGATTATAAATAAATAGTTGATGAGTTTGTTGATATAAAATCAAATTGTTTTAAATTTTTGAAGATGCTTGAACAAATTATTGATCAAGCATTTTTTTTTTTAGTTTGGCTTTTATAGATTTACATCTAAATTAAAAGCAGATGAAGAAGCAGAAGCAAAGTAAATCAAAACATAGATAAGTAACTCCATGCTGTCCTTCATAAAAACAAGAAGAGTAAGAAGGAGCACAAAGTTACTCAA
>CAZBNQ010000053.1:0-12141 GCA_964493035.1 uncultured Hyphomicrobiales bacterium
ATTTCTAATTGGTGCAAAAGACCCAAGATTAATATAATCATAATACTGTATAGGCTCGCAGATTTTAAGATCGACTATTGAATTCACTAAGATCGAATCTGCACTTAAATTGTAAGAAATTGTATCTGAATATTGACCGGGCAATCTTTTATCGGTAGAATATATGAAGTATGAATTAGCTTGGGGAGGCAACTTAAATTCATTAATATACCCCTTACCAGTTTTATATGTTTTTACTTTCTGTGCATTCAACTTCATTGAATACTCCATATTATTGTATAAGGCACCAATTATTGTATCTTTTAAAGTGCCATATTTTCTAATAAGATTAATTCTATTAATCATCAAAGGTGAATGTAATTTTATTTTGTCTGAGATCCAAGTAATTTTTTCTTTATATTTTATAATTAATTCCTGGATAATAATCTCATTTTTAACTTTGGGATATTGTTTATCAAAGAGATAGTAACTATCGTTCTCTAGATTTGCGTAAAAAAGTCTTTCATTATTAACAATAGCCAGATCCATAAGAACCTCATTTCTGCCATTACTTAAAATCCAAAATCCCTGTTCATTCCAATCTTTATCATACTTGAATAAAATCCATAATTGTCGATTATAGTAATATTTATTATTATCTTTAATCAATTCGTATCCATCAGAAAAAATATAAATATTATCATACTTATCCATTATAAATTTTGCATTTCTCAAACCATTTATTTTTGTATTATATGGAGCAATATTTTTAATCTTCCAGTCTTTATCAAAATAAAACAATGAAAACTTCAACTCATAATTTTTAATACAAACCGTATCAAAACTTACATTGCCAATATAAAACAATCCAATTAGCAACTCATTATTTTTACTAATTACTGCAGAAGTAATTTCAGTCCTATTATATTGATGAAATGCTTTTGCTTTGATCAGATTCAGATCATAATCAAATTTTGCAAAAGCGACATAATACTTAAAGTAAGAGTCACTCGATTTAAATTCATTATTTATATTTAGCGTATCTCTGCAACTAATAATAAAAAGAAAGTTTTTGTCATTTGTTTTAACAAATTTTGTCAAATTACTCATATCATAAAAATCAGGTTTCCCATAACAAATCGGCTTAAAAACAAATTCGCTTAAATCAGATTGTTGCGCTTTTATTAAGAGAGCATTACAATTTTCGGTTATAATTATTTTATTTGCAATTGTTATCTTTCCACCAATGCCAAAAAAGAATATTGGCAAACCATCTTCTCCTACAAACATATTTATTGAATGGACTCCATAAGAGCCTCTAAAATGCTCGTATTCCAAAATATCTAAGTTTTTACTATATTTGACATACAGAAGCATCTCATTCTTATTTGTTCCAATTACTTTGTCATTTAAAGTTACTTCTTCTGACAATGCATATAAAACATGAATATTATTGTCCCTATCGACAATTACTTCGGGCATAATACCATAATATAAATAAGAACTAATCGAAGGTTTTTTGATATAATGCATTTGTGTACTTATCAAGCTATCGCTATGATTGTATTTTTGAATGAAAATCCCTCCAAATTTACCGTTTTCAGATAGGTCAGAATATAGATTCGTATCAATCATACCCACAACAATATAATCACTATCTACATCAACTATTTTTATTATATGTGCATTTTTATTGTATTTACTTATTGCATGTCTATTTTTGAACTCTAAAATCAATCCATCTTCCTCAACTCCTTTAAGTCTAATTGAATCTGCATTATTAGACACGGGAATCTTAAAATCTAAATCACTGTTATTACATGCTTTTAAAAAGTTCCAGTTTAGTGAATCATCATTTTGATATTCAATATTTGTAGTAAACTTAGGATATTCTATTGGCATATTAATTTTAGCTTTGATTCCTTTATACAAAACCAATCCATCTAAATCCCATTTTCGAATATCTTGTGCTTTAGAATTAAGTATGCCAAGCAAAAACAATAAGAATAAGAGAAGTTTTTTCATTGTGTAACCTTTATATAGTACATATATTAGTTTAAGACAAATATATAAAGCAAAAGTTACAAAAAAAAACAGCCGCAAATAATTTTGCAGCTGTCTTATAATTTTATTCAAAAAGACTATTAATAGTCCATACCGCCCATACCACCTGGCATAGCTGGCATTGGAGCTTCTTTGCTTGGTTTTTCTACAATAGTAGCTTCTGTAGTGAGCAATAAGCCTGCTACTGAAGCAGCGTTTTCTAAAGCAACGCGGCTTACTTTAGTTGGATCGATAACTCCGGCTTCGTATAAGTCGCAGTATTCTTCTGTTCCTGCATTGAAACCAAATGCACCATTGCCTTCTTTTACTTTATTTGCGATTACAGATGCTTCTAAACCAGCGTTTGTAACGATTTGGCGGATTGGTTCTTCAACTGCACGGCGAATAATATCGATACCTGTTTTTTGATCCACATTGATTGGGCTCAAATTATCTAAAGCACTCAAGCAACGCAAGTATGAAGTGCCACCACCAGGAACAATACCTTCTTCTACAGCTGCGCGAGTAGCATGAAGAGCATCTTCAACGCGAGCTTTCTTTTCTTTCATTTCTACTTCTGTAGCTGCGCCAATACGCAATACAGCAACACCACCGCTCAATTTAGCAAGGCGTTCTTGAAGTTTTTCTCTATCGTAATCACTTGTTGATTTTTCGATTTGAACTTTAATTTCATTGATTCTCTTCTTGATATCTTCTGATTTGCCGGCGCCTTCGACTATAGTTGTGTTATCTTTGTCGATAACAATACGGCTAGCTGTGCCAAGATAAGCTAATGTTGCGCTATCAAGTTTGTAGCCTTTTTCTTCGCTGATAACAGTACCGCCAGTAAGAACTGCGATATCTTCGAGCATTGCTTTGCGGCGATCGCCAAATCCAGGAGCTTTGACAGCTGCAACGCGCAATGTACCGCGTAATTTGTTTACTACTAATGTTGCTAAAGCTTCGCCTTCGATATCTTCAGCAAGAATTAATAATGCACGGCCAGACTGTGATGTTTTTTCTAAGATTGGAAGTAAATCTTTGATTGCTGAAATTTTCTTATCGTAAATCAAAATATATGGATTTTCGAGAACAGCTTCCATTGAGTCTGCATCTGTGATGAAGTATGGTGATAAGTAACCTCTATCAAACTGCATACCTTCTACAGTTTCCATAGAAGTTTCTGTTCCTTTAGCTTCTTCTACAGTGATAACGCCGTCTTTACCTACTTTTTCCATAGCTTCAGCGATAAGTTCGCCGATAGTTTTGTCATTATTTGCAGAAATAGTACCAACTTGTGAAATTTCTTTTTTGCCTTCCACTTCGCGGCTAATTTCTTTCAATTTAGCTGTGATTGCTTCAACTGCTAAGTCGATACCACGTTTCAAATCCATTGGATTTGCACCAGCAGTAACATTGCGCAAACCTTCGCGATAAATTGCTTGAGCTAATACTGTTGCTGTAGTTGTACCATCGCCTGCTACGTCTGAAGTTTTTGAAGCAACTTCGCGAACCATAGCTGCGCCAAGGTTTTCGATTGGATCTTCTAATTCGATTTCTTTAGCAACGCTCACACCGTCTTTAGTAACTGTTGGAGCACCAAATTTTTTATCTATAATAACATTTCTGCCTTTAGGACCTAAAGTAACTTTAACTGCATCTGCAAGTTGATCTACACCTCTTTTTAAGAAAGCACGAGCTTCTGTATCAAAGTGAATTAATTTTGCACCCATTTTAAATATCTCCTTTATTTATTTTCTTATTTATTTACAATTGCAAATACGTCTGTTTCACGCATCATCAAATATTCTTCGCCATCAACATTGAATTCTGTACCGGCATATTTGCCATACAATACAACATCACCAACTTTAACTGACATTGCGATCATTTTGCCATCATCTGCTACTTTGCCTTTGCCAACTGCAACTACTTCGCCTTGCATTGGTTTTTCTTTTGCTGTATCTGGAATAATAATTCCGCCCTTTGTTGTTTCTTCTGCTTGTGCAGGCTTCACGATAATGCGATCGTGCAATGGTGTTAAATTCATTTTTTCCTCCAATTCTATTATAAACTATTTCAATTTTTGTTTTATAATTTGTTAGCACTCTTTTGTCGAGAGTGCTAACACTAAAACGCAATTTAAAATTTATTATTGTAATATGGAAGAAAAAAATTACTCTCTATATTCAAAAATTCCATTCGGATAGTCTATGAGAAGGCTTCCATTAACAAATGCATCCGATCCAATCATATTATTTTGCTCGGTCTCGCTTTGTGTGTTGTAAAAATTTGCTTTTTTATAAGAAAATATATACTCTTTGATTTTAATTCTTACATTTTCTCTAACTTCATATTGGTCTTCAATTGTTCCACTGATTGTTTGTCTTTCGCTTTTCTCGATATTTTTCAATTCATCAGTTGTATAAAATTTTGACAAACTTGAGCCTGTATCTACAAAGTAATATTCAATTGCATTTGTATCTAATGAATTTATTATAAATGGATGAGTAAAATAAAACAAATCATATCTGCGCTGGATTTTTTGGGAGTTTTCCATAATAAATTCTTCATTTTTGTAATCAATCAAGATTTTATAGTTTTTCAGTAAGTTCCAGCCAATAATTCCATCTACTTTTTTGCCAAATACCAGATAACTCTTGAATGACAAATTATCTTCAGGTACAGCGATAAACTCGTTCATAAACTTAGTACCATCTTTTTCCATTTCAAGAGTTAAAATTGTATTAGCTTCTAATTTATCATCTTGCCCATTATTTAGAATTAGTTCAGTTATTTTTGAATCTTTTGCGGCTGCAATTATATCAGATAAATTTGAAATGATTGAAAACTGGCATCCTGTATCGATTATAAACGAATATTCCTTACCGCCAATCTTAAGTGTTATATAAGGTATATTTGAAAAGGTCGATAATTTTGTTTTAAGAGGTTTTTCTAATACAGTAGGGCTGATTGTACTATCATATCTTGTGGCAATATCTAATAAAACTATCTGGTTTTCTAAAGATAAATCCACAATTTTTGAAAAGCTTTGAATGCAAGGATCAATTTCCTTACTTTTTTTTAAATGAAGATTTTCGACATAACAGTTGAACGCCGAATCAAAACTTTGGATTTGAGGACCGACTGCCCCTTTGCCAATATTGAAGACATACATTCGCCAATCTGCTACACTTGGTTTATAAACATCATTATAATCCTTTTCAGTCGAAACTTTTGGTAGCCCGCATGCAGTTAAAAATACTAATGCCAAAATTAAAACAGATAAGTTTACTCTCGATTGCTTCATAGATCCCATCTCCACAGTGTTAAATAGAGAACACAATAATATATAATTATTAAATTTTTTTTCAAACAAACCCTAAAAAGCATTTCCTATGCCAAATAAGTTCTTTCAAATTATCTATTTCTTTAAAATTCTTTTAGGTCAAATTCTGTCAAAAACCTATCATTTTCAAAAAGAGCTAATATAACATTTTGATAATACAAAAATATCTTCAAATTTGAACTGCACACAAAAGGTTTGACAACATAATTTTGTGATGCTTGCTATACCCCAATATAAAAACCCTATATATCTAGTATATCATCAAAATATTGCGAGTCATTAATAAATGTCAGTCCTTAGTTAAATTTTTGTTTGCTTATTATATTATCACCGTCAATAGGATACTGAGTAATAAATTTATCTACTAATGGACTTTAGAACAGATAATTTCACGAAATGTTCCACCAAGTTCTACTAATTTCCAAAATGTATTTTGTCCCATTTTTTTAATACAGTTCAACTTCATAATAATTTTTACATTTTTCAATTATTGCAATATTGTGCCTCCATGGTAGCTTCACACACAGAGTGATAATATCCGGTAATCGTCCACCAAGTTGGTGGATAATAATATCATCAGAAATTTGTTTCACAGATTGTAAATCAATATTATGATCATCCAATTTTTCTAGTGATTGAGTGATAAAATCCATTTTCGAATAAAATTCATAGAATTTTTTCATCGCATATAAATTTGAACGAGAAAATCCTGTGCTATCAGGAAATTCATTTCTCAAATCCTTGCTAAGTTGCTCAATTAACTTGCTTCCCCAATCTGATTCCTTAATTTTTTTATCAATTTCTGCTCCCATCTTCCAATACATAATTATCATTTGGCTATTTACATTGAGCTTTGCTTTTATCTGACTAGATTTTACAAAAACTTTTAACTCATTTAGCCAATTTTTATATTCATCACTTATGGAAAATGTATTACTCAAAATCACCTCATTTTACAATAATATTGTTGGAAATATATGACAAAATTATACACTCATTTTTTTTTAAATTCATTTTTAATAATTTCTACATAATATTCAGGATCGATAGTAATATGACCATTCGCTAGTAAAATGTTTTAAATGCTTAAATTCTAATATGCTATTTTTTTAATAACTTTTTAAATCTTTGACAAAATATATTGCTAACAAGATCAGCATTTTCCTTATAAATCATGTTAACTGCCATATTATTTATACTAAATGAATCATTAGATTTTAATATACTTGAATCTCAAATATATTTAATAAGGTAGAATACAAACTTTTATTATTTCCTTAAATTTATCTATACTACAATCAAATCAATATATAAAAACAAATGTTTTAAACAAACTGATTTTTCAATTATTACATTATTAAACAACAACTTATAAATTCATTCTTTCAAAATACAAACACATACAAACCAATTATTGGATCTTAGAGAACTTATTTGTTTAGCAATTATAAAAAAAAAATCCGGACCCATTTTATGAGCCCGGATATAGAGTAATCAATAATAATAATATTAATTATTATTTGTTAACGATGAATTTGTTCATCAATACATTTGAATTTGATTTCAAGGATATGAAATACACGCCATTTGTCAATTCTAATGAATTTACATCAAATTTGAATGTATTAATTCCTTTTGTAGCAAATGTATTTGAAATAACAGCCACTTCTCTGCCTGTCATATCAATAATTGATAAACTTGCAAATGCATCATTTGCCAATTCGAAGCTTACTGAAGCAACGCTATTTGCAGGATTTGGTACTACTGAGAATAATCTCATCGATCCATCTGCAGTTTCGCTTACGCTTGTTGCTTGAGTTGTTGTTACAGCTACATTTGATTCTGAAGAAACGATTTCGCCGCAATCATTTTTAACTACTACTGTATATTTGCCAGCGTCATTTTGATCAACTGCTGATTTTGTATATGTAGCATTTGTTGCGCCTTGAATATCATTTCCGTCTTTCTTCCATTGATATGTAATTGCTGTTTTTGATTCTGCTTCTACAGTCAATTCTAAGTCTTTGCCAACTTGAACTGTTGTATTTGCAACTGGTTGTGTCTTAATTGTTGGTTTTACATTTACAGTCAATTCAGCTTCTTGTGATGTAGCTTTAGCTTCATTTGTAATATAGCTTACTTCAACTGAATATTTGCCGGCTTCAGCAATTGTTGAAGCGTTAATATTTAATGTATTTGTTTTTGTACCTGTATATACTGAATTATCAGCAATAGCTTGGCCGTCTTTCATCCATTGATAAATCAATTGAACGTTGTTTGTTGCTTCTGCATCGATAGTAAAGCTTGCATTAGCTGCTTCGCATACAGTTGCAGCAACTGGTTCTGATTTGATGATAACGTTTGCGCCTTCTTCTAAGTCAGCTTTTGCTGATACTACTTCGCCACAAAGACCAGTTACGACTACATAATATTTAACGCCATTCTTTGCGTAATCAGCATCTTCTACTTTGTTGATTGTAAGTACTGATGATTGAGCACCAGCTATACGAGCATTATCTTTTAATTCTGTCGAAGTATTTGTAGCTACATCATAACGGAACCATTGGAATTTGTCTCTGTATGATGGAGGTGTAATACCTTTGTGGTGAGCTTCAACTCTAAACATTGCTTTGCCACCAACCATTGCTTTTGTGCTTGAAGGTTGTTTTGTGATTTCTGTAGCTCTCATAACGTAAACTTCAGCAGGTTTTGATTCTACTTGGTTGATACCTTTGCAATCTTTAACTGTTAGCACTACAGTGTAAGCACCTGATTGATAATAGCTTGGATTTTTAATTTCGAAGAATGGTTGATCTGCACTAGCATTTTCTGCAACTGGAATCACAACACCATCTTTTTTCCATTGGTAAGCAAGAATTTCGCCTTTGCCAATAACTTTCAATCCGATTGTTTGGTTTTCGCAAAGAACTAAATCTTCCGGATGCTTAACAAATTCAAATTCTTCCCATGCTTTGAATTCGATTTCTGCACTTGCAAATTGATTACATGCAGATGTACCAAACACAACTACTCTGTAACGACCTGAATTAGAAACTTTAGTTTCAGGAATTACTAATGTAGCTTCATTGCATGTTGGGAATTCAAATTTTGTAAGGTCAATCCATGTTTCGCCACGTAAAATTTGCCATTGATAGCCAGCGATATCGCCTTCTGCAGATGCAGTAAATTTCAATTCAACGTTTTCGCACAAGTTCATTAAGTTTTCAATTGTGCTGCTAATTACTACATTTTTAACAGGTAAGTCGATTACTACATTATTATCGATTGTTGCAACTTCTGCAGGACCGCAATTGCCAGGACCAAGAACTACTGCACGGTATTTACCTGCTGTAACTTCTCTTGATACTATATTAACTGAAAATTCAGGAGTTGAGCTTGTTCCAATTGTTTCATAAGCAGCAGTTGCTTCATTATATTTTTCCCAACGGTAGCCAAGAATTGAACCTTCTGCATCTACATTCATTGTAAATGAAGGAGTAGTTTCGCAAGCAACTGTGTTTTGAGTGAAACCATTAATTTTGATTGGTTGTTCGATTGCAAATGTTGCATTTGTTGATTGTGATGATGAAGTTCCAAGAGTAACTACTGCATAATATGTACCAGTGTGGTAGTTCTTAGATTCAGTAATTTGAAGTTGGTTTCTATTGATTACAAAGAAGCCGTTTTCTTCTGGAGTTTTGTTTGGATCATAAGTAATTTCGACATCATTATGATACCAAGCATAATTCATTGCTGATAAGTCGCCAGGGATAGTTGTTCTTTCGATACCATCAGCAAAACCATTGATTTGAGGAACAATTGATAATGAATAAGCTGCACCGGCACAAGTTTCAACTAATTCAGGCATATTAGAATTAATTGTTACACTTGTTGGAATTGCAATATCAGCACCAATATAATTATGTCCTTCTTCACGTGTTTCTTCATTAATATCCACATCTGTCAAAATATCATTTGATAAGTATTCGCTATTAGCAACTGCGCCGCCATCAAGGAATGGAACAGGTGATTTCAAGCTTGCTGTCAATTCTTTTGAATTTAGGTCGTTAGTTACTACTGCTACCCAATCATTCTTTGTATCATAAGCAGTTGTTGTACCTTTAATATAGCCAACATAACCATTTGTAGCAGAATTTACATCATAAATATTGTTGTTGATATTAGTAAATTCTGCAGCTTTATAGCAGAATATTGCATAATTCTTTGCACTTGTATCACTTATTGTTTTATTTACAAGTATGTTGTTAGCAATTTGAACATCTGCATTAGTTGAGCTACTTGAAAAAATACAAGCACTTACAGTATTACCAGTTGTAGCTAATGTTGGATTCAACACAATAGTATTATTAATCATATTGATAGCCGAACCAAGATAACGAATACCAATAGGGTTATTATATTCAGCAGTTGATGAATTCGAACCTAAAGAAGAAATATTCCAAATCATGTTATTGGTAACATTGACAGGAGTAGTAGTAGTATTAGTAGAAGATCCATTAACATAAATTGCTATTGCTCCACCACCATTGCTTGATGATAAATAAGCATTATGAATGTTATAAATCTTGTTCTTATTTATTTCTTGATTTTCATTTGCAGACAGAGTTGAATAAACACCATAAATTGATGAAGATGTAAGACTTATTCCATCTGAAATTGTATTGTTTTCAATTACACCATTAATACCTGAACTATAAATACCATAATATCTGAAGTTTTTAATAGTATTGTTTGTTGCAGTCAAATCATTTGAACTTGAATAGATACCTGCATAAAAACGAGCTGCTAAGTTCAAGTTGGGTTGTTCAAATGTATTATTATTTGCTGTAGCACCAGGGCTTGAAGACAAATACAAACCATATTGATTGTTATTGATGAAAGTATTATTTGATACATTAGCATTTTCTGTATAATACAAATAAGCATCGTAATAAACCACTGTCTGAGCAGAGTCAATACTACCAAATTTATTATTTGTAATAGTAACGTTAGTCAAATAATCAGTAGTTGATTCGCCATTAATTCTCATACCGTAGTATGCTTTTTCGAATATGTTATTATCGATAGTCAAAGTATCAGAATCGACATTATAAGGAGAAGAAGTGCTATAAGCACCGCTATAAAGCAATCCAAAAGTATTAGCTAATTGTGATCCAGCTTTTAGCACAGTGTTTTTAATTGATAAATTATTAACACCTTGATCAGTACCTAAAGATTTTGCCCAAACAGCAGCACCTTCAGTGTCATTTGTATTTTCGATGATCAATTGGTGTGGAGTTGTTGAGTTTGCAGCCATACCATTGATTTCAACTCTATCAGCACCGTTCAATAAAATAACAGCACTTGAATCAAATGCACCATAAACTCTACGAGTAGCAATACCATCAGGGCGAATTGTAAGTTTATAGTTTCCTGCACCTTCTTCTAAAATATTATTTAAAACAGCTGGTGCCGGTTCATTAATATCAGAATTAATAACTAAAGTAACATCTCCAGAAATACCAACTGCATTAATATCAGCAAAAACTGTATATAAATTTGGATAGTTGCCTGTTCCTACTGTATATGTACCATTTAATGGACCAATAATAGTTCTAGCACCTGCAGGGTTGCTGTTATTAGTGTTTACAACATTTGCTACCGTAGCAGATTCAAAACCTGCATCCACAAGATTGCCGATAGTAGATGAGTTAGACAAATCATAAACTAACCAGAAATAATTGTTCCCTTCTGCTAAAGTTACTGAATCAGTAAATGAAAAAGAACCATTTGGAGCGATTACTTCTTGGCCTACTGGTGTTGTAGTTGCAAATGAATTTGTGTTGCCTGTATAATATAAACGAGCTTTTGTGATATCTGCTACGTTTGTTGTTCCATTTGTATTAAAGTTGATTGCATTTAATTTTAAAGGATTTAAACCATTTAAAGTACGGACATTAGTTTTTAAAATCTGAGCATCAGTACTACCATACCTGATAGAGGATATAGTTGGATGTGTTGCAGATAATGAATTCAAAACCATTGAATAAGCGTTGTATGTAATTTTAATATTAGGTCTGCTATAAGTTCTTGTAAAAGAATAATTAGTACTAGCATCATCATAATCATATCTTGTTCTATAGATAGGACTTGAAGATGTATAATTAAACTTTGGAGCAGTTGTTGTAGTCCATTTATCAGCAGTTTCCTTTACTATCAACACATGTAAATTATCTGTGCCATTATAGTTAAATGACGAACTCAAGTTGAGTGTCAACCATCCAGTAGTGGAATTTGTCACTAAAGAGTCATTATAAACCATAGTATAACCAGTCAAATCATAAGTACCGCTGGCAGCTAATTCACTAACAGCAGAATTCTTGAAATAGACTTTTACATTACCGATCGTTCCAGTGCCTGTTCCGCCATTTCTCTCTAAAGCGATTGCAGTAATCTCTCTCTGCCCACCCAATTCATCGGCAGTATAAATAGTTTCGACAACTGAGTTTTTGTAAGCATGATCAATACCGTATAAATAACTGGCACTTGTTCCAGTTCCTACAGTTACTTCTGCGGCATTAATTCCAACCACTGCCATTAATATCATAATAGCAGAAATTAGAAGAGTTTTTGTACCCTTCATTTGATAACCCCTTATAGTTAATAAAACATTGATTATTTATTAATAAATAATAAACTTAAAAATTCATCAATATTAACGAATAATTACAACTACATGCATTGTAGTATTTTTATTGACAATAAATTAA
>CAZBNQ010000054.1:0-12140 GCA_964493035.1 uncultured Hyphomicrobiales bacterium
TAAACAAGGCGATAGAATAAACAGAAATGGAAGTGTATTGAAAATGAAATTCAAAATCAATTCTCAAGACATAACCAAGTTTTCTGCTGGCGAAGAATCCTACAATTATTTCTACGGGCAAAACAAGGATAAATGGATAATTGGTGCAAAAAAATACAAAGACATTATACTAAAGAACACATTCGAAAATATTGATTTACATCTTTTGAATTCAGAAAATGCTCCAAGATTTGATTTTATCGTCAATCCGGGTGCTAATCCCAATAAGATTGCATTATCTATCGAAGGTGCAAAAGGATTAAAAACTGAAAACAATAAGATATATATACCAATAAAAGACAAAAAAATTGAAATAGGCAATATATTAGCATATCAATTCATCAATGGTAATATTCATAATATAGAATGTAAGCCTTTGGTAGATGGCAATGTATTGA
Source organism: uncultured Hyphomicrobiales bacterium (assembly GCA_964493035.1). Taxonomy (GTDB): domain Bacteria; phylum Bacteroidota; class Ignavibacteria; order Kapaibacteriales; family UBA2268; genus JAUQWR01. Next base: position 438 of record CAZBNQ010000054.1, read on the forward strand.
CTTTTAAATTAGGTGATTATAATAAAAACGAGAAATTGGTTATCGATCCTACAATATATGCAACATATTTAGGCGGCGAAGCAGAAGATGAAGTGAAATCTGTTAAGTTGGATGCTGCCGGCGATTTAGTAGTAGCAGGATGGACCGGTAGCCCTGATTTTATGTATACTTCAGGTGTTTATGATACTACATATTTCAGTGCAAAAGATGTATTCGTATCTAAATTTAAAATAATCGACAATGAAAGAAAACTAGTATTTTCTACATTTCTTGGCGGAATTAGCGATGATGTTGCAAATTGCATGTCAATTGATCAAGAAAATAATATTTATGTGGCAGGATATACAGATTCAAAAGATTTTCCAGCTAAGGATGCTTACAATACTTCTTATGTAGGCATGAAAGATGGTTTTCTTTCAAAATTGAGCCCAGATGGCAAAACTCTTGTATATTCGAGCTATATTGGCGGCAAGAAAGATGATATTATATATGCAATGGATGTTACACCTGATGGTTTTGCTTATGTTACCGGTGGTACATTTTCGAGCGACTATCCTGTGCTTAGTGGCGATTTGATGAAATATCAAGGATTAGAAGACTTGATACTTACTAAGTTTTCGAAGAGTGGAACAGCATTAGTATTTTCTACATATTTCGGAGAGCCGGGCAGCTATGATAGAGGCACTGCTATTTCTGTTTATGAATCTGCTAATGCAGTTTACGTTGGTAATAAAACTAATGGAGTATACACAAGTTATTGGAGTTCTTGGCAAGTATTTGATAGAAGTGCAAATGGGAATTTCGATGCGCAAATAATCAAATTTAGAACTACAGGCGGTGAAGCAGAATATTTCACATTTTATGGTGGTTCTGAAAATGAAGAACCTACTGCTATGTTAGCTCTCCAAGATGGTTCATGTTATTTTGCAGGAACTACTACATCTACAAAATCAACTACTTCTCCTAGCACAAATTCTGGACTGTTCCCAATTATCACCGGTGCATTCAAAATGACACATTCCGGTGGAATAGATGGATTTTTGGGTAAAGTATCTAAAGATGGAAAAATCTTGACTTATTCAACTTATATTGGTGGTTCTGCAGATGATATCATAACATCACTTAGCAAAAATCCTGTTAGTGGTAATTTAGTTCTTGCCGGGCATACTAAATCCTCGTCTTATCCAATTGTGGGAGGCTCAGGAACTAGTTCTTATATTGGTGGATATGATGCATTTATTACTGAAATTTCTTTGAATTGCTCTGAAGTCGATTTTTCTGCTTTATATGGTTCGGAATCTGATGATATATGCAATTCATTAGCAGTCGATAAATATGGATCATATATAATAGGTGGCTCTACAAAATCTGCAAAATTCCCTAAATCTAATGGAATTCAGACTAATTTTGCCGGTGTTATTGATGGATATATTTTAAAAACTACAAATAATGAACTATCAATAAACTCCCCGACCGATAAAGATAGATTCTGTGCCGGATCGGATGTTACTATCGAATGGAATGCTAATAATTACCCAGCAGGTGATAAATTTAATATTTATTATTCGAGTGATAATGGTGTTAATTGGACATTAGCGGTCAAAGACGTGACCACAAACCCATATAAATGGAAAACTGCGGCTGATATGGCTGCTGGTACTTATATTTTGAGAGTTTCTCATCAAAATTCTCAGTTTGCTGATTCTAAGGTTTTCAGAATAAAATCTTCACCTATTTTGAATAGCTTTACTCATACCCCAGAAAATTTAAATCTTTGCCCAGGTGAAAAAGTTGAATTTACTGTAGATGCTTCAGGCGAAGATTTGACTTATACATGGAAACGCAATGGAAGTATTTTGTCGAATGAAAAAACTAACAAGCTTGTTATTAATGCACTTCAATCTTCGGATGCAGGAGCATACGAGTGCTTAGTTAAAAACGGCTGCGCTCCAGAAAAAACTACACAAAAATTTACTGTCACCGTCAAGCAGGCTACTCAGATAACCAGCGAACCAAAAGCTCAAAAAGTGATTGAAGGCGCAACAGCTACTTTCACTGTAGCCGCCAAAGGCGAAAATCTTGCTTACAAATGGTATAAAAACAATGAATTGATCATTGGTGAATCAAATTCAAGCTTGAGTATTAAAAATGCAAGCAAAATTGACGAAAAAGAATACTTCTGTGTAGTAAATGGTTTGTGTGGTGCAGATACTTCTGCAAAAGTGACATTGACTGTTGATGTAAACTCGATTGCTGATAAACCATTAAATTCTGAAAAATTTAATTTGAGCATTCAAAACAATACTATTGTGCTATATAGCGAGTTGGAATGTGCAACTAATTTGAAATTAGTAGATAATAATGGTGGATTAGTAAACGTGATTCATTCAGGCGAAATTATTTTAGGTAAGAACTATTATAATTACGATACGAGCAATTTAGCTTCGGGCACTTATTGGATAGTTGCTGAATGTAAAGAATATGCAGCAGTGCTCAGACTTAATATTGTGAAATAGCAGTATTTATTTACAAAAAACCTTCCGAAATTTGATGTTCGGAAGGTTTTTTTTTATTAAAGTTTGATTACTTTTAAGAATTTTCGTTTACCGACTTTAAGCAGTCTTTCGGAGCTAATATCGACAGTCGCAAATCCTTCTTCAATTTTATCGCCATCGACGCTAACACCACCGCCATCAATCAATCTTTTGGCTTCTTTTTTTGAAGGAGCAAGATTTGATTTAACAAGCAGATCCATAATGCCAATTTCATTGCTTTCATGGTCGATACTCATGGTTTCGATTTCATCAGGCAATTCTTTATTTTTAAAAATTCTTTCGAATTCTGCAAAGGCATCGTCACCGGCTTGTTCGCCATGATATAATGCAACGACTCTTTTTGCAGCATCAACTTTGGCATTGCGCGGATGAGCAGACCCATCAGCTAAACCTTTTTCTACAGACTTTACGAAATCAACATCTGCCATAGCAGCATATTGGAGGTAGCGGCAGATCATATTGTCAGGAATAGACATTACTTTGCCAAACATTTCACGAGGAGAATCAGTAAGAGCAATGTAATTATCTAATGATTTACTCATTTTTTCTACGCCATCAGTACCTTCGAGAAGCGGCATAGTGAGAATGCATTGAGGCTCTTTGCCATAGGCTTTTTGAATTTCGCGACCAACTAACAAGTTGAATTTTTGGTCAGAACCACCAAGCTCGACATCGCTTTCGATAGCCGCAGAGTCCATAGCTTGAGCAAGAGGATAGAGAAGTTCATGAACACTGATAGGCACGCCCACTTTAAAACGCTTGGAGAAGTCGTCGCGCTCGAGTAATTGTGCGACAGTATATTTTGAAGTAAGTAAAATAACATCATTGAAATTCATTTTGGAGAGCCATTCTGAGTTATATCTAACTTCTAATCTATCGGTAGACAAAATAATATTAGCTTGTTCGAGATAGCTTTGACCATTAATTCTTGTTTCTTCGAGAGTAAGTTGAGGCCGAGTTTTGGATTTGCCGGTAGGATCGCCGATCATAGCGGTAAAATCGCCAATAATAAGAATAGCTTTATGCCCTAAATCTTGAAATTGGCGCATTTTGTGGAGCACCACAGCATGCCCCAAATGCAGATCGGGACGGCTGGGATCGGCACCCAGCTTTATAATCATAGGTTTGTTTTTTTTGATGGAAAATTCAATTTTTTTGACTAATTCGTCTTCCGGCAGAATATCAATAGCACCTGAGCGAATCACATCCATTTGTTCGTTGACCGAAGGAAACATATTAAACCTTTTATAATTTTATTCAATTATTATCAATTAAGAAAAGCAAAAATAAAGATTTTTGCACAAATATTAAACCAAGGATTTGAAATAAGGCGAATTAGCTTATTTTTTTGATTACAACTAAAGTCAAATCATCATTTTGGTAAAATCCATCAGAATAATTTTTGATTTCATTAACCATTTCCATCATAAAATCTGTAGCGGACAGTTGCTTATTAGCAATGAAAAATTCAGTCAGAGATTCTTCTCCATATTCTTTGCCATGAATATCTTGTGCTTCAGAAAATCCATCAGTATACATTAGCAAAGCATCACCAGTATTAAAGCTAATTTCGCCAATCTCATAAGGAATAGGAATATCAAGAATTCCCAGAATAATACCGCCGTCTTTGAGCTGAATCACTTCATTATTAGTTCTGAGGAAAATCGGATAGTTATGCCCGGCATTAATATATTTAAAGCTTGAATCATTAGAATCGAGAATACCACAGAAAAATGTAACGAATCTATCGGGAGAAGTATTTAAATAAACAATATCATTTAGTTTGAGCAATAACTCGGTAAGAGGCAGATTAAGAGGAGCAAGCACACGAAGAGCAGCTTGGACATTAGCCATAAGCAGAGCAGCCGGCATGCCTTTTCCAGAGACATCTGCAATTGCAATAAGAGTCTGAGATTTATTTAATTTAATGAAATCGAAATAATCTCCACCAACATGCCGAGATGGAATACTAGCGCCATCGATATCAAAACCATCAATTTCCGGAATTGAATTGGGGAGCAAATTTCTTTGAATTTCGAGTGCCAATTCGAGTTCGCCTTCGATTTTTTTCTTTTCAATTTCCTCTTGAAAAAGCCTATCATTTTCTAAAGCGCTGATAGCTGTATTTCCGAGGGAGGAAATAAATTGAAAGTCTAAATCATTAAAAATTTTGCCGGTTAGGCTTTTCCCTACTAATAGAAGCCCGCGAGTAGAGCCTTGTACAATCATAGGAGATATTATTTCAGCTTCGGGAAATCTATTTTTAAGCTCAATAGGGCAGCAAGAGTCGACAATATTTTTGACATTTGGAGAGACCTCATCAAAGTCGAGTTCGCAACATTCCAAACTTTCGTCAAATTTATTAATAATCAATTCAAATTTGGCATCTTGATTAATTAAAAAGACAGCATATTTATTTATCATCAGCTGCCCCATCAGATGCAAACTAAGCATTTTTAGAATTTGATTGCGCGACAATAGGCTGCTGAAGTCTCTAGCCAGTTCGAATAAAGTAGACAAAAGCTGATTGCGCGATTCAGTTTTTTGTTTTTCTTCGATAAGTGAATGGTGGTTGCGAGCGTTTTGAATAGCATTAGCAACAATTTGAGAAACAAGCTTGGCATAATTTTTTTCTTCTTCGCTAAGCTGTCCATCCGAAAGCCTATTGCCAAGAGCAATAATCCCAATCATTTTGTCTTTATATTTGATAGGGAGAATATATTTGATGTCATTCGATCCGGCAAATTCTTCATTATTAAGTATTTTAATTGAATCAATTTCAAAAGTAGGAATAGTATCTAGTTTTGATTTGCCTTTACAAACTTTTGGAATAAGAAGTCCATCTGATTCAATAAACGCGCAAGCACGAAAAATCCTCAATTTGCCCATCAAACTGAGGATTGCCGAATTTAAAATAAAGTCTTCATTATCTGTTTCATTGAGCCTAGCGCTCAAGTCCAGAAGCGATTCTAAATTTATTATGTTTGAAATAATACTCATTCAAACTATAACGGATAAACTTTGGCGACATTGTCGGGCAAAATGACAGAAGAGACAAGTTTGCCGGTAGATTGGTCGCAAATCTTAAGAGTAGATTTGCCATTTAAAGATTCAACAGCAAATAATCTACCACTGATAATATCATAAGAAGTGAAGTTATATCTTAATTTACCAACATAAGAAGCTTTGGACTTAGATTTGAAATCAACTCTAAGAAAAGCGCTATCGCCGGGAATGAACGCCCAATCTTTGACAGATACAGCAAGTGATTTAGGGAAGAAATCGACTGATTTGACATTGCTCGCTGCAAGTTCGAATTGGCCAAGATTGTTTTTGTTTGTTACATCAAAGAAGTTTATAGTCGAAGCAGTTTTAGTTTTTCCATCAATAATTTTACCATCACCAAGGCTGACAACAACAAATTCTTTTCCATTTGTTCTTACATCAACAAAATAAGGAGTAATACCAACATTGGCAGTAGCAATTTGAGAGTTTGTTCGAGTATCAACAAAAGACACAGTATTATCAGCAGAATTGGCAGTAATAATTTGATTGCCGGAGCAAGCGATAGAGACAGGATGATTGCCAACAGTGATTTTTTTTGCAACTTTAAATACAGTAATATCAATCAAGCTGATAAGATTTGAATTAGCATGACAGATATATGCATCAGTAGCATTTGCAAAGCAAATATCATAAGGTTCGATTTTTTCACTACTAAAATCAATCGTTGCTTCAAGTTTTTGAGCAGCTAAGTTATAGACAAAAACTTTATAGTCTTTTGGATATAAGACATAAAGCATATTTCTGAAAGATTTAACAGTGGATGGAGCGCCAGAAAGGCCTGATTGATTGAGTAGATTACTGTTTAAAATTTCGCCTGTAGCAATTTTGATAAGCTTAAGATCAGGGGAATCTTTGACTACAGCAATAGCTTGAGATTGGTCTGTATAGTTATTAATCACTTTGTCTTCGCTAGAGCAAGCCACAAAGAGAACCAAAGAAGCCAATACAAGTAATAATGAATTTTTCATAAACTTTGCCAATATAAATATGATAACACGCTAATATAATAAGCAATAATACTAAAAACAAGAATAAAAGCAAAAAAGTTACAATTTTGTTTTAGATTTCACGAAATTTATAGCGTTGTTAAGTCTTTTTATCTTGGTTGATTCTCGTTTTGCAGTTGTGATGGATTCGGCAAGTTCCTTACGAATAGTATACGAAAGAGAATTGTAATCATCGAGAATACCATTCAGCTTTAAAGCTTCGATAAATATATAAGGTATTTCAAAAAATCTCTCGCCAGTATCTTTTTCAATAGAAACTTTGACATAGTCGCCAGCTTTTTTGCCTGTGCTAGCCCTTTGGGCTTGAGTGACAACCATTATATGGCAAGTCTTGAGCATTGGAGATAGAGCAGAGCGAAAAGGAATACCATCGACAGTGCCTTTGACCTTTACAATTCCACCCGAACCAAACTGTTCCTTTACATTAAAAGGTATTTCTATATAGGTTGCGTCTTTAAACCCTTCCGATAAAATCAATTTAGCTTCGAATTCCATCAAATCTCCTAAAATAATACTTTGCTATACACGTTTTAGCTAATCTAAAATTTTTTGTACTTTGAAAAAATAGATTTAATCAAGTCAAATTCTTGTTATATATGGATTTGTTAAGAACAGCACAAGATTTTTTGAAAAAAAAGTTAAAAATAGTAAAAAAAATACTTGCGTTGTATCGAAAAATCTCGTAATTTTGTACTCGTTGATTTGACATAACAACAAAACGAAATAAGCGAAAGTAGCTCAGTTGGTAGAGCACAACCTTGCCAAGGTTGGGGTCGCGAGTTCGAGTCTCGTCTTTCGCTCGACGATGTTAATCGTCTCTTCCTCTTTATGCTGCGTGCCTTGCTGTCAGTTCCCCCCGATAGCGAGGCATTTTTTTTATTTTTCCTGCAATATATCACATAAATTTTTCTTAATTTATCATACTGTCTTGTTCAATTTATATTAAAAGCTATGAAAAAATTGTATGCTATTGTAGCTTTAATGGCTTTATGCTTTGCTGGAAATCTGTATTCGCAGCAATCATTGGTCGTTAAATTCAAGAATATCAAGTCGATAGAAAAATTATCAAATAGAACTCTCGCCTCTTTGAAGCTCAAACCTGCTTTTAAAAATTTCTTAAATCTTAATAAAACTCAAAGAATATTGAGTAATGAAGCTGATAATCAACTTAATGAGCTTTCATTGTATTATATAGTTAATACTAATAGTGAAGCACAGTATAAGGAATTACTGGGCTTGAAGCAGCAAGGCTTAGTAGAGTCGATCAATGAAAACTATAAATATAAGATTGAACAGTTAAAAAAATCAAATGACACAGAAATTGAATCTCAATGGGCACTAAATCAAATTGAGGCTTTCAAAGCATGGGAAATTTCTGCCGGTGAAAATGTGATTATCGGAATGGTCGATACCGGGATTGAATTTAATCATCCAGATCTGAAGGATAATATTAAGATAAATACTCAGGAAGATTTAAATAAGAATGGTAGTTTCGAACCTTGGAGCAAGGATGAGATTAAAGGTGGAATTAGCGGTGATTTTGACGGAATTGATAATGATGGTAATGGTTATATTGATGATGTGGCTGGCTACGATTTTGTCGATCAGTGGATAGCAAATGTCGGTGAATCCTCTGAACCGGATCCAATACCTAATGATGAAGCCGGACATGGTACAAACGTCGCAGGTGTGATGATTGCTACTTATAATAATAGCAAAGGTATTGCAGGCTTGGCATACAAATCAAAATTAATAACTGCTAAAGCATTCGATGCTACAGGCAATGCTGAGTCTGATGATATTGCTAATGCAATAGTTTATTGCGCTATGAATGGAGCAAAGGTAATTAACTTCAGTTTTGGGGATTATTATGATTCTCCAATAATGCATTCAGCAATCAAATTTGCATACTCAATGGGCTGTGTTTTGGTAGCTTCTTCCGGCAATGAAAGCAAAGGAACTGCACACTATCCTTCGGATTATGATGAATGTATTGCTGTAGGTGGATCTACACGTAGGAATCTAAGGTGGGCTAATTCAAATTATTCAAATAATCTGGGATTAATTGCTCCGGCAGAAAATGTACTTACATGCACTACCGGTTTTACTTATGATTATAAATCAGGAACATCTCTTGCTGCTCCATACGTTACTGCAAGTGCTGCTTTAGTATTAAGCAAAAATCCTAATTTGAAACCGGCAGAAGTAAAATATATGTTAATCCAAAATGCTTCAGTTGTCGATGATGGGAATTGGAATGAGTTTTATGGATTTGGGATACTAAATATATTTGAAGCATTAAATAATCCTGGGGCTGGAGATATTTCTATTAATACTCCTTCAGATAAATCAAAATTCTATACATCCAATACAAGCGAGATTGTTGTCAATGGTTCGATTATCATACCATTATTCGAATCTTATCAAATAAAACTCTCCAAAAATTCAAAGAAAAAAGACTGGTTTTATCAAACTGAAATATTTACAAATCAAGTCGATAATTCGGAAATTGCCCGTATAAATTTAAATGGACTAAAAGATACATCTTATATATTATCAATTTTTGTAACATTAAAAAATAAAAGAATTATTGAAAAACGCATTGAGTTTGAATTAATAAACGATATAAATAAACTGAGTATAAGTGAATTGCAAAGCAATAATGTGTATTCGGGATTTGAACGTGGTGTATTATTGTCATTCAAAACAAATAATAATGCTTACTCATTTGCTGAAATTTATGAAGGACAGGCATTAGTCTGTAGAGTTGACGAAACTAACGAAAGTTCTCGCAATCATCATTTATATATTTCTAAAGAATTAAAGCCAGAACAAACATATACAGCAAAAATATATGCACTATATGCAGAAATTGATACAGTAGAAACCCAAATAGAAATAAAAAAAGACAGCGAAGGTTTCGTATTATCAAGCTTTAATCAGAAGTCATGGAATTTGGGCATGGGATATATATATCCTAATGCAGTAGATATTAATGCAAATGGCAAAAAAGATATTTTGTATAATGATTTGAGCAGTCTATCGATTGGAAGAACGATTGCAGCCGAATTTGAAAACAATAAATTTAATGGTTTAGATACATTGACACAATCATGGATACCTGCCGGATATGGCGATTCGAATGGTGATGGAATTAAAGATTTATTAGCATTTGAATATGACCGAACATTAGTGCTCCAGGGCAAATCCAATTCATCTTTGCCTTTTGATAATATAATTTGGGATTCACAGTTGAATACAAGATTATGGGCTGAATATTATTTCGATATAGATAAAGATGGTAAAGATGAAATAATAGGATATAATGATAGTGCTTATGTTGTGATGAAATATGAATCAAATACATACAAAGTACATGCTTTAGCAATGCCAAACAAAAATGAGCGAGGAGTAATTGTGCGGAGTTCTGCAATAGCAGATTTCGATGGCGATGGCAATTATGAATTGGCATTTTGCGATAATTTAGGCAAAATATTTATTATGGAATATAATAATGGTGTATTTACAAATGAATGGACTAACAAGGTAAATGCAGAAGAAACACAGACTTTTTTGCAGGCTGCAGATGTGGATGGCGACGGGATAAAAGATCTTGTGCAAATGTATTTTGGAGTTACAGGTGCAGGAATTGATATTTCGAGGCAGGCATGGGTAATTAGATTTATTAAGTCGAATAATACTGATAGTTATGAGACAAAAGCAAGTGAAATGTTTTATGGTGTTAGAGCAGGTGCTATATCGAGGCTAAAAGTATTTTATAGAAATGGATTGAGTGCCTCAGATATTGATAATAAGCCAGGCGACGAAATTGTATTAGCCACTATGCCTTATTTATATGTAGTTAAATATAATAACGAAAATAATAAATTTATGCCGATGTGGTGCTATCCTGCTAGTTTTTCTAATTCTGCATGCATAGCAGATTTTGATAATAATGGTAAAAAAGAAATCTGTTTTAATTCATTTAATGGTATTGTGTTTTGGGAATATAATAGCGATAGAGCTGTGCCCAAACCACCGGTTATTTATGATTATTATGCATCAAGCAATACAAGTGCTAAGATTTTCTGGACAAATATTCAAAATGCTAATTCATATAAAATTTATGGATATAAGTATGATGCATCGACTACCAATCCTCAAATTATCCCTTTAGGAATAACAACTAATAATAATGTGGAATTGCAAAATTTAGATTATGGATATTTTTATAAAATATTCGTAGTATCGGTAGAGAATTCGGTAGAAAGTGTGCTTTCTGAACCTATAGATGTTTATATTCATGAGAAAATGAAGCCCATATTAGCCGAACAAATTAATTCAAGAGCAATAAAAATAAATTGCAACGGAGAAATTCCAAATATTATCAAATTGTCTGATTTTGAAATAATAAATAAGGAAATCGAAGAAATTCAAAATCCAGAGTTAGCTTTGTTTGATGATCAAAAATCATTTATAATTAAATTCAAAAATAAATTAGAAAATGCTGATTATCAGATAAAATTTAAATCATTCAGAGACAAATATAATAATTATACAAAAGATACAATTCTAGAAATTAAAATAAATGAAGAAAATATTGATGAGATTTATTTAAAGAGTCTTGATGTAAGTTCAGCAACTTTGCTTCATCTCGAATTTTCTGAGCCGGTAGATACAAGTGCTAATATTATTGATAATTATGAATTGTATCCATTCGGTGAAATTGTTTCATTAGCTGTAGTGCCTACACAAGAGCACAAAGTTGATATTAGTCTGAGCTTCACAAATGGAATAAATGGACGTGGATATACATATTCATTAACTGCAAAAAATATAAAAGGAATATCAGGCAAGCCGATTACTAAAGGAGCAGGAAATACATTAAGCTTTGTGATTTCTGAAAGCAATCTTGAAAAGGCTTATGTATATCCCAATCCGATAAGTCTTGAAAAATACAATCAAGCATATGTAGCAAATCTAACATCGAAAGCAACAGTGAAAATCATGACCAATGATGGAATTGAATTGCGAGAACTCACCGAGAGCGATGGCAATGGCGGAGTGAGATGGGA
>CAZBNQ010000055.1:0-12117 GCA_964493035.1 uncultured Hyphomicrobiales bacterium
TGCAATATCAGGTATATTCACCTCGATTGTTAGCTCTCCAGTACTATATTTTTTTAGTAAATTCAATGAGTTTTCGTAAGCAATTGTAATCGATTCAGGCATCTTATTTCGGTGTCTTAATTGATATAATTTATATATCGCTATTTGCACTCCAATATCAATAATTATCATTGGAATATTATCTAAAGGAAGTGAATAACGGGACCTTAGATAAGCGACCATTAGCGAATTGGCTGAGTCAATACAAGATTCGACTTTTAATTGATTAATCGAGATTTCTCCATCTTCTGCAGTTAAATCAATTAACTCAGTCTCACTAATGGCTTGCTTAATATGTTCTAGATTGATAAACATTTTATATCAATTTTACTCTTGTGAATCCACCTGCACTTACAGTATCTAATGATAATCCATTTGTTTTGCCTGTGGCATCAACAATGGCTTTACCATTGGCATCAGAAGTAATATCTGCCATTTCGGTTACACCTCCTGCACCCACTTCTACCAATACAATACCTTGCACAATAATCGAGGCAATTTCATCTTGACCAACTTCTACTTCAAGAACTCCCAAAGCTTTTTCTTTTAATCCAGAATAAGCTATTTTTCCTGAAGATACCTTGACTAAACGTTTGGCAACCAAATCTGCTGAAGCTGGCATATTACCAACTGTCTGCAATTTATATTGAGTCTTTTCCACTTTCATCTCCTGTTAATGGTTCTAAATCTTTTGGTTCTTCTGGTGGATTAATACCTGAATTAGGTTCGCTTGTTTCCTGAGGAATTATTGTTACAATTCCTTCAAGATATTGAAGTGATTCTTCAGGCAATTCCACGATTTCTGCTGGCTTGTATATCTTACCACCATTTTTCAATGGTGATAAGACAATACATCTTACTAAGCCCGATTCTGTTTTTTTACTCTTAGCCATGGACTACTCCGAATAATTACTTGGATCAATTGGATTTTGAATGTAGAATCCTGATTCAGAGCCTACTACCTTAATATCAAAATTATCAGTAGTACGAACTTTAGTAATCTTGCCATTTTGTTCTTGCCATTTATCACTAAATGGATTGCCTTTTTTACGTAATGTGTAGCCAAAACAAGGATCGTAAGGAGTACGTTCGAGAGGAGTAGGATTTGAGATATATCCTAAGAATATACCATTACCCCAAATATTCTTAAATGTTTTTGCATCTTCAGAATATTTAGAAGTACCAATTAAAACCTTTTCAATTTCAAGAATTTCTTGAAGCTTTTGAGTAGTGGCTTTTATATTGAACAATTCATTACCCGATACTGATACGCCTAAATAACTCTTCAATTTGGCATTGAATTTAATTCCTTTCCATACACCATCACCTAATAGCAAGGTATTTGGTCGCTTCCCGATCAATGATGATAATGCATCTGAATATTCAGTAAGCTCTTTTACGATGTCTGTGTTATCATTATCGAAATAATTCGAGGTCAAAGTTACTTTATTAGTAGTCTCATAAGTATCCAAATTGAATGCTAAATCAGCATACATCTTCTCACGCTTCAAAGCAATAGCTGTCATTACAGAATTAACAGCACGTGTTTCAAGCTGAAGCATCGCTTCTTGTGATTCACGATAGTCGAGCTTTTGAACCAAGTCATGTTCTTCAGTCTTAAATGGAATAGTTTCCAAATATCCGCCTTCCATCTCATTGGAATCAGCTCTTAAGGCTCTAAGAGTTTCCCAAATCAGAAAATGCTCTTTGCCAAAAGTTGGGATTTTACCTGCTTCTTTATCCACTGGTACGATAGGGAAAATTTCTTCACCAATAAAATCGGCATTTGAATACCCTCTTGCAATTGTGGTTAAAATAGGATCAATTACCCTTAATGTATCTAATCTTCCAACTGTTGCCATTTTAACCTCTTGTAATTTTATTTAATGCTATTAAATAAGGGACTTTATTATCTTCTGCATACTTCAAAGCTTTGTTATGCAGATCCATTCTTGATTCATCAGCAATTGAATCTTCAGGTGCCGAGAATTGATTTTGTGGGGTATCTACAACATTATCCCGTTTTGCAAATTCTCCCAATTCTACCGGTGCAGGGAATGAATCAATTAATTTCTTAATGATGTCTTCTCCTTGAAGTGTACCTGCTGAGAATTGTAAAGCTGTTGAATTAGAATGCATCGCTTCCATTGAATTAAGAATCAATTCTCTTTGACCTTCTTTGAGCTTGCCGGCTTTGATTTGCTTATCGATATAAGCATTAAATTTCATAGCCCTATTTTCTTTTTCCAGCAATGCCACTCTATTCAATGCTTCGGCATATTGTGGATCAATTGGTTTAGCTGGTTCTGAAGCTTGGGTTCCTTCAGGTGGATCTGAAGTTTGTTGTTGACCTGCTCCAGGTAGAGGATTTGAAGCCACATATTCATCAGCCCATGCTTGGAATTGTGTCGCTAACTCTTCATTAGAGTTTTCTGATAATTTGGTTGTTATAAATGCTATAAAGGCATTCAACCATTCTGTTGGATCCATAAAGCGTCCTTTGTTAGTTGAAATATTATTATTTGTTGGTTGCATTTGATTTTGTACTACTTTTAGTAGTTGATTTTTTGATAGCATATCTGCCGGTACATTGATATTGAGCGCATAAGCCCAACTTTTAGGAGTTGTTTTAATATCGTGATATTGGGCTGCGTGAAGTAATCTTGAAGCAATATATTGTTTCTCTTCATCTGAATATTGCTTGGCAACTTTTTCTGAAGAAAAGATAGCCATTGAAGCCCTTGTTTCAGACCTTGTTCTTACTGGAAATCTGAAATGGACTGGATCCGCAAATTCATCTTCTTTATAATCTACATAATGAGCTGGTTTTTCTCGCTTCAATTCAGGCTTTTCAGTAATCGCAAATTCGATTATATTCTCTTCATATCGATATTCCAAAAAATCTTCGCTTCGATTGAATTTAACAGGCTCCAAACCTTTGACTGCAGGAGGTACAGCTCCAAGAAATCCAATATGTCTAAGCATTAGATCTTCATATAATGCTATTGATACTTTCTTATAAAGCTCATTATTTACTTCTTCTGCAAACTCAGGAACTGTAAAAGCTATTCTAGCCTTTAAAATACCATCTTCAAACTTCAATTCCTTTACCCAGCCAAACGCTGGATCATTTGATTCTGGATGACCCTTTACGATAGGAGCTTCAAAACTCTCTCCATTTTCTCCCTGAATCTTTTCGTTGTAAATTGAGGCAATCAATTGAACTTCATCTTCAGTCCAATTTTTTGTATTTCCTGCAGAATCTGTTAAAATGCCTGGTCTAAAACATTCAATCCATTTTTCCATTTAACACCTTCACTGTTTTTGATTGCAAATTAGCTCTTGGTATAATAGATATATGGTCAGGGTCTTGGCAGGGATTCTGGCAGAGTGTCTGCCATAGAACTAATCCATGATTAGCCATATTGCAATAGTGTATTGAATAATTTTAAAGAGGAATTATGATAATAGGAAAGCATTTCGAATTTGAGGCTTCTCATCAATTACCAAATGAAGAATGCTACGGGCAATGCTCATTCCTTCATGGTCATACTTATAAGCTGACCATTGAAGTTGAAGGAGAAATTACTACTCATGGATGGGTTATGAATTTCAAGGAATTGAAGGATATTGTTAAGCGTAAAATCATTGATGTTTTAGATCATAAACATCTTAATGATATTATTGCTTTGCCTACTGTAGAGATATTATTAATATGGATAGAATCTCAATTACAGGATGAATTAAGAAACTTCGGAAGAATCAAATCAATTACTTTATATGAAACGAGTGATAGCTATGCTAAGATTGAAAATTAATGAGATATTCTACTCTTTGCAAGGCGAAGGTGCTAATGCTGGGATGCCAGCTATATTCATACGCTTGGCTCATTGTAATACGAAATGCCATTTTTGCGATACTGAATTTGATTCATTTTCAGTGTTTACTCAGGAAGGACTTTTAGAAAATATTAAGCAATATAATTGCAAAAATATTATTTGGACTGGAGGTGAGCCAACTATCCAATTGAATAATGATATTATTCTATACTTCAAAAAACATGGTTATTATCAGGCAATCGAAACTAACGGGATTATCCCAGCTCCTAGAGATATCGATTATATATCATTATCTCCTAAATGCTCACTAGTCGCGGTTATGAAAAATTATCCGGATGGAGTAGATGAAATACGATTAGCTTTCAATGCTGATATGAAATCGATCCCAATGAAAGCTAAGCTCCCAAAAGCTAAACATTATTTCTTATCTCCAATTTTTGACGGGGATGAATTGAATCAAAAAAATTTAAATCATTGTATTAATATTATAATGGATAATCCAGGATGGAAACTTTCAATCCAACAACACAAGATTTGGAATTTGCAATAAGCACAATATTAAGGAAATTCGATAATCCAGAAAGAGAAGGATTAAAGGATACTCCTAAACGCTATATAAAGGCACTGACTGAATTATTAACTCCTATTGAACCAAATATAACCTTATTTGATTCTAATGGCTATAATGAGCTTATTATCGAGAAAGATATTAAATATTATTCTTTGTGCGAACATCATATATTGCCGTTCTTTGGTACTATTACTATTGCTTATATCCCCAATGATTCTATTATTGGATTATCCAAACTATCTCGAATTGTTGAGTATTGGTCTAAAAGGCTTAATACACAAGAATATCTGACTGATAATATTGCTGATTATCTAATGGAAAAATTGAATCCTAAAGGAATAGCTGTAATAGCCAATGGAAGACATATGTGTAAAGAAATGCGTGGGATCAAGAAAGAAGGAACTATGATTACAATGGCTTATAGAGGTATTCTTGCTAATCCGGATAAGCAATTAGAATTAAGGCAGAGGTTATAATGCGAATATATTTTGCAGGTGCTGAATCGCTCTCCAGTAATTCTTATAAAGGATTATTGAATTATATCAAATATCCCTTATTGAGCTATTACTATATAAATAGAATATTTAATAATATGCCTCAACATTGGGAAAAAGAAAATATTTTTATTGATTCTGGGGCTTATTCAGCATTTTCAAAAGGTGGCATTATTAATCATCAGGAGTATATTAAATTTATTATCGAGAATGAATTTAAGGTATATGCAGGATTAGATGTTATTGGAGATGCAGAAGCTTCAAAGCATAATTTCAATTATGAATTAAAAGCAGGATTAAAATCTATTCCTGCTTTTCACTATGGCGAACCTTTCGATTATCTTAGGTATTATCTTGACAAAACAGATTATATAGCTCTTGGGGGTGTAGCTCAGTTAAGAGGTAAAAAGAATATTCTTAATAAATGGTTTGATTCATGTTTTAATTTAATCAATCCTTATAAAACTAAGATTCATGGCTTTGCTGTTACTAGTTTATCATTATTACAAGACTATCCATTTTATAGTGTGGATTCATCTACTTGGTCTGCATGTATCAGATTCGGAAGAATTCCAAAAAGATATTATAAAGGAGCATATACTCTAAAAAATTTCGAAAAAGAAACCCTTCCTAAAGAAGGTTTATTTTTAGTTCAACAAAGATATCCAAGAATTAAAGATTCTTTATTGAAGCAATTAGATTTACAAAATTATATTACTGAATTATGGACTAAAAGAGGCATAGTATGGGAGTAAATAAGATTTTCTCGAAAATAGAATTAAAGAATATTTCAAAAGATGAATTAGCAATATTAGAGAATTATATTGTTTTAAAACCTGAGCAGATAATATTACCTGAATGGAGACTACATTTAGATAATGAAGATAAACAAACCAAGCTTGATTCTAATATTGCCCGTAATGGTCAAATTATTAATATTCAGGTTAGAGAATTAGAGGGTAATAAATACGAAATCATTAATGGTAGAATGAGATTTAAAGCCCTATCATCTAAAAATTTCATTATTGCTTATAATCATGGCAAAATATCTGAAGAAGAAGCTATGCGTATAGCTCTAGAATCTGATATTAAATTCGAAAATGATACAATGAAAATTGCTGATATTATTGCCAAAATTTCTTCTAATTATTCCTTTGAAGAATTAGCTTCTACAATCGATTATGATACAGAAGAATTAGAAGCATTAACAAAGCTATTAGAATTTGACTGGGATAATTATCCTTTTCATGGTGAAATTGAGGATGACTCTTCCAAAGATATTGAAATTGAATTGTTATTTTCTCCGGAAGAATATGAAAGATGGAATAATATTAAATCCACTTTAGATAAAAATGATAAAGACACTCTAATTTATTTAATTGACCAATTTTACCCAACAATTGCCCATAATTCACCGACAGGAAGCTAATGAATGAACCGTGGGATAAATTGCCGGAAGAAACATTAAAAGCTTATATCGCTTTTAATGAATATCTAAAATTAGGTTATAAACGCAGTCTTGATAAGGTTGCTTTTAAGCTTGGTATGAAATCCACGAAATCAATTGAACGTTATTCGAAGCTTTATCGATGGAAAGAGAGAGCTGAAGCATATACTATCCATATGCTAAATGAATCTCACAAGACAGTAAGATTTGCAGTTATTGAGACCATTAAAAATTATCTAACAATATTCGATCTGCCGGCTATTGCAATAGTTAAAAAGCTTTATGCTAATCAGAAAGAATTAGAGGGCATGTCTATTGAAAAATTATTCAATCTTGCTTCAAAAGCTGCTAATCATATACCAAGTCTGGTAGAACTTCAGGATAGCTTAATTGATAGGATTAATCATATTCATAATCCTACTGAAATTGAAGATGATGACGTAATTGAACGATTATCAAATGATCCACAAATAAAGGCTATAATTGAACAAATTAAAATTAATTGGGAAACTGATAGCGAAAGAATCTCCCATCTTGATGGCGAAATTGATTCATGAAGAGTATATTATTAAAGCTCCTCATATTAAGCTATTAAATCAAAAACTCCTCGATATTAGTTCGGGGAGGACTAAACGTTTAATTGTCAATATGCCTCCACGTCATGGTAAAACTCAATTAATATCAAAATATTTTCCTGTTTGGTATTTAGGTAATAATCCAAGTAAAAATATAATTATTACAGCTTATCAATCTGATTTAGCTGAAGAATGGGGAGAATACTCAAAAGAACTATTTGAAGCTTATGGTAATACTTTATTCGGTAATACTCTTAATAGAAGCTCCAAATCTAAAAAAAGATGGAGAATCAATAATAATACAGGTAGTTTAAATGCTATTGGTATGAGAGGAGGTTTAACGGGTAAAGGTGCCGATGTTTTAATCATTGATGATCCAATTAAAAATGATGAACAGGCAATGAGTATCACTTATCGTGAAAAAGCTTGGAATTGGTTTCAGGCTACTAGCTCAACCCGTTTATCAAAAAATGGTTCAATTATTATTGTTATGACAAGATGGCATCATGATGATTTAGTAGGAAGATTATTAGAAGAACAAAGAGATCTTTGGGATGTGGTTAATCTACCTGCTATTGCTACTGAGCAGGATATTATTGGAAGAAATATTGGAGATGCTTTATTTCCTTCTTTATACACCATAGATGATCTATTGAATATTAAGAAGACTATTGGTGATTATTGGTTTTCATCGCTCTATCAGCAAGAACCTATATCAGGTGAGCATCAGATATTTAAAAAGGATTATTGGCAATATACTAAACTCCAAAATGATTATAGATTTATTGGTCAATATTGGGATACAGCTTTTAAGGATAAACAACAAAATGATTATTCAGCTTGTATTACTATAGGAGTTACTTCCGGTGGTGATATTCATATAATCAATGTATTTAAAGGTAAGCTAGAGTTCCCAATACTTCTAGAAAAAGTAAAGGAATTATATAATCTATATAAGCCAATGCGTTTAGGTGTTGAAGATGCTGGAAGTGGTCAAGATATTCTATCATCGTTAAAACACAATACACATATTCCAATAAAACCTATTCCTACAATGAATAAAGTTGTACGAGCACATAGAGTTACTCCTTTATATGCTCAAAAAAGAGTGTTTATGATTGAAAATTCTTCTTGGATCCCTGATTATATCAAAGAATTGGAATTTTTTCCGAAATTCAACCATGATGATCAGGTTGATTGTACAACACTTGGTTTAGATGATATATATAATATCGCAGATTCTTATTTGAATGCTCCAAATTCAACATATAATCCTATCAGAAAGGATAAGAAAGATAAATTTAGTAAATATTAGGTGAATAATATGAATAATATAAAAAATGTCGTGGCAACTTCAATAAATGCTTATCAAATGTCGAATTTGTTAAGAGAATTACCTAATCCGGATAAAGTTTTATCCCAAAATGGCAATAAATATGAAGTTTTAAATGATTTATTGAGTGATCCCCATGTTTTTTCTTGTATTCAATCGAGAAAGTCGGGTACTCTTAAGCATTTATGGAGTATTGATTGTTCAGAATCGGCTTCATCAGCAAAAATATTTCTTGAATCAATATTTAAGAAATTAAAAATTGAAAAAATCATTACTGGTATTCTTGATGCTCCACTTTTTGGATGGGCACCATTAGAAGTTTATTGGCAAACTAGAGAAGATGGATATATTGTTCCTGTTGATATTGTTTTAAAGCCTCAAGAATGGTTTTTCTTTGAAGATTCTACAAAAGGGTTAAGATTCAGGCACAAAGATTTTCAGGAAGGTATTCCAGTACCCGACAAAAAATTCTTTATTTGTCAACATGAAGATACCTATCAAAATCCTTATGGAAAGCCCATTTTAAGTAAATGCTTTTGGCCAGTCTTTTTTAAAAAGGAAGCAATAAAATCTTGGGCTAGATTTTGTGAAAAATTTGGTATTCCTACAATTATTGCTAAAGTAGATATGGGTACGACTTCAGAAATCAAAGAAAAAATACTTGAACAGCTTGAAGAATTGACCTCTGAAGGATCAGGTGTGGTAGAAAATGAGATGCTTGAAATTGTTGATGGCTCAAATGCAAATTCTCCAGAAATATTCATGAAGCAAGTTCTATTTCATAATTCAGAAATCTCGAAAGCGATTCTATCTCAAACTTTAACAACTGAGCAAGGAGATACAGGTTCTTATGCTATGTCTCAAACTCATCTTCAAGTAAGGGATGATGTAATTGATTCCGATAAAAAATTGGTCGAATATTGGTTCAATAAGCTTATTAAATGGATTATTGAAATTAATTCGTATGAAACTTCAGAAATTCCAAAATTCCTCCTTTATAAGGATTCTGACGTGGATTTAATATTAGCTCAACGGGACCAAACACTATCAAGTACAGGACAAATTCGATTCAGTAAAATATATTTTACTCGTAATTATGGATTCAAAGATGATGAAATTGAAATTGTTATTCCACAACAGCCAGCATTTGCCGAAGATGATTTACCTCCGGATCAAACCGGTATCGATAGAACCTCTCAATTAGGATCTAAAGAATTAGCATCATCAATATCAGAGATTACTAATGATATTGTTAGAATGATAAAAGAAGGTAATTCTTTCGATCAAATTCAACAATCATTGATTGATGCTTATGATGAGTTTGATACTCAAGAAATTGAAGAATTAATGGCTAAAACTCTTATGATTGGCGAAGTAGCAGGGAATATTTAATATGAAATTTGAAGATCCTTTAAATTTACGTGCGATCCTTCCGATTGCTTTCTATTTACCTCCTGAACAAGCTATTGATTATCTAAAAGCTAAAGGAGGTAAAAATGTTAAATTGACTAAATCTGGGGAGGAATTAAGTGCTGAAGCTCATGATAAAGCATTTACTATTGCTAAAGTAACTTCAGCTAATATTCTTCAGACGGTTTTGGATTATTTAAATAAAGCTCAGACAGATGGAATGTCCTTGAATAAATTTAAAGAATCCGTGGAGACCCGATTACAAGAGTCTGGATGGACTGAATTAAAACCATCTAGATTAACTACTGTTTTTAATACAAACCTTCAAATAGCATTTGCTAAGGGACAATATGATAAACAAGCCTTGTTAGCTGAAAAAGAAGGATTGATTTATTGGAAATTTGTACAGGTTCAAAGAAAAACGAAAAGGGATGCACATTCCAAATTTCATAATAAGGTTTTTCATTTTAAAGATCCTATATGGAAAAAGATATATCCTCCATGTGGCCATAATTGTAAATGCAGGGTTATTCCATTATCATTAAAAGAAGTGAAAGCTCAAGGTTTGAAGATCGAAGAAGGTACTACTTATAGCAATTATATCAATGAAAATTTAAAAGGTTTTTCAATATCACCTCTTGATGCTTGGACACCTGATCTTACTAAATATGATGATAAAATTGCAAAGGCGATAAAGACTTCAATTGAACCTCCTAAGCCTGCATTAATTACAGAAAATAAGCCTAAAAATTACACTATTCCAGACAAATTAGTGAATGATTTAAAGAAATTTTATGGCGATGATAAAGATTCACTTAATCAATGGAATAAAGGTTTAATGGATCAAAGCGAGAAATATATATTAAAAGTTCCAAAAGCTACTCAAACAGCTTTAAATGAATATATGTCTGCGGGATTTATTAAGATAAATGGTTTTTTAAGAGGCTTAAATAAAGATAAATCAGCTGAAAAACATGCTAATGAAATAATGAAGAATGATTGTGATTTTGAATTGAATGATGATATTAAATTATTTAGAGGAGAATCATTCATTGATGGACTTCCGGATCATATTACAAACCTTCAGGTAGGAAAAAACTTTAAATCGAAAGGGTTTTTCTCAACTACAGCGGCATTTGATAATTGTAAACCTTTTGGTCAATTTGGAAATAGAGATAAAGAGTCTGTTTTCTTTGTAGTTAAAGCAAAAAAAGGTTCAAAAATTGGATTTGGTACAACTTATGAAAAAGAATTTATCTTCAAGCATGATGAAGAGTTTATTGTTGAAGAAATTCAAGATTTCAACCTCAAAGGCAAGCGAAAAAGAGTAATTGTTTTATCAACTATTTAATTTTTCAAAAAAAGAAGGATTTAAAATGCTACGAGCAACAAAAGATAAGCATTCGCCATATTTGGGATCATTAATAAAGACTTCTTCCTCAGTTAATTCTGGGTTATTTTTCTTTATTTCTTCCATTATTTTTATTTTTTGTTCTTTATCAAACATTTTCGATCCTTTTTTTATTTAATTTTATAAATAATAACGAGTTATACAAATGAATATTGAAAATGAAAAAATTTATAATGAGATTGAAAAACATATAAAAAAATTAGCTCAGGAATATAATAATTTATCGCCTATTATGCCCCAAATTGTGGCAATAATTAATAATGATATTCAAAGGAATTTGGATGCAGGTGGTAGATGGAATGGGGATACTACCAATATAGATATTTTCTCTTCAGGTACTGTAAAATGGAAAGATTTAGCAAAATCTACTAAAAAGAATTACGAAAGATTAGGCTATGAATTATCCCCTACATTATATCGCACCGGTAGGTTATTACAACAAACCGAAGTTACTTCTAAGGGTAATAAAATTTATATTGTTTCTAATATGCCTTATGCTCGGATTCATCAGGAAGGCGGATGGGTTAATGTTCCAGCACATACAAGAAGTATTAAATTTAAAACTTCAAAAATTAAAATATCAGATAAAAAAGTCAAAAAGACTTTATTTGCAAAGAAAAATGCAAAAGGTTCTAATATTTCATCAAAGGAAGTTAAAGTACAATCCTACAATTTTTATATGCCTCCAAGACCGTTTATTATTATTCAATTATCATCCATGAAACGAATTAAAGATTTAATTAAGAATTATTTGCCGGTTTAAGGAGCTATAAGCTAATAGCCGAACCGAATGGGTCGTTACCAGCAGCAAAGTATGACTAAAAATTATTTTTTTATCCCATCAATTATTTTTTCATCATATCATATATATTACTATATTTCAAAGACTTATGACGAAATATTAAGTGTATCTTATACATTTTCGAGGTAATTTTGATCTGTAATTAATTGATTATTTAAAAAATGATGGAAAAAAAAATGGAACAGAATCAAAACCA
>CAZBNQ010000056.1:0-11998 GCA_964493035.1 uncultured Hyphomicrobiales bacterium
TGTAATAATGGTGAATGGAGCAATTTTAAAGAGATAGATTTGAATGACACTCAATTCCCGCTCTCATACATAGATGATTCAGAGTATTTACCTGAACTTACAATTTCATTTGTAGCAATGGAGGTTTAATGCCGGATATTAATTATAGTACAATAGCAGGTAGACTGTTGAGAATGCCTATTACAGGGCTCTCGATTTGGTGTAATTCCGAAGCCCCATTATCTGGAGGTAATCATTTGAATATTTACCAAGTGGAGCAGGAAAGTAGTTTTAATCTTGACCCAAAAACAAGAAAAAGTTTTCACGGCCCAGAAATTACTCTAGGCTATGACTTCAAAGCAACAATATATGTTCTCGATAATATGTGGGATAAGATTACTTTAGGTGAAGTTGTTATTTCAGATAAAAACCTTTTGGAAGATTTAGAGCATGTTATTCAGGATTATAAACAAGGATTTCAGCCACAAATATTTATTGGTTTGGGTAGATATCCGGGGAACCCATTGCCAAACATGCCGGAAAATATAATCAATTCTGACAGTAGTGCAGTAATACAGTTAAGCCCGGGTAAAATAACCTCTCTTAAATATAGAATTGAGTCTATTAATTATCGACCAAGATTAATAATTGATGTAAGTGCATGGATTAAAGACCCACTTACAGAATGGTTTGGAGAACAATTTATTAATATAGTAAGGAATTCCAATGGATAGAATACCATTCAAAATTGATAATGTAACACTTGTATATGATGCCAGTATAATAAGCGTAACACAGTCAGAATTAGCACGTGAATTAGCTGAATTTAAGATACATCAGCAAGAAGCACTCCCAGACAAATTCGATCAAGTATTACGTTCCGGAGGTGCTGAATATTTATCGCTTTTGATGGCGTTCATTTTACGAGAAGTGAATCCGGACGGTACAATAAGAGATTTTGATAGAATCAGAGCCGAGACAATTATACAACCATTAATAGCCAAAATGCCTGCTACTGAAATTACTAGGTTTCAGGAGGTTATTAAGGATTTTTTTTCTATTACAGGGAACTCGAATCTGAGCTCTCAACTATTGCAAGGAAGAAAGAAGCAGAACGCACAAGAAGCATTATTTCGGACTATGGTGCAGATGATGCTAAGTGGGAAGCAGAACAAAGAAGAATTGCAGAACAGCAATATAAAAAATCCCGATGCTTTGAATCAGGAGAATTAAAACGCAGGCTTGATAAAAGCATGCAAGTTTGGTATGTAGCGAGTTTAAGTGAGAATGATCCGGCAAGGTTTGATTCACTTCGTAACTCAAAATATGTAGATGTTGTAAACTCATTAATTAATAAAATCTCAAGCCGGTAATGTCCGGCTTGTTTAGTAGAGGTAGAGTATGTCCGCAAAGAAAGTACAAATAATGTTAGATTTACTGTTGAATCTGAAATCTGATAAGAGCCAAGCAGCGCAAATAGCAAAAGAAATGGAGCAAAATTTAAAGAATATAAATCCCAAAATTTCTATTGATTCAGATAAATTCAGAAAGGGAATAACTGATATTCTTGGTGAATTTGATAAACTCGAAAAATCCGCCTTAGATTTTGATAAGATTCTGAGTAACATTGATATCGATTTTGATTCGGATCAGGCAGAACAAGCAATGAAAAAATTGGCTGAAATGATGAAAAATGCAGGTGATAATTTAGGAGATTTAGACTTATCAAAATTCGAAGAGGCTTTAGGTTCTTTAGGCGATGAAGATATAGAGCAAATCGGAGAAAAATTAAAAGAAGCATTTGACAATTTTGATGCAAATAGCTTAAAAAAACAGATAAAAGGAATTGAAGACGAAACAGAGTTGATGAAACTGAATGTTGAAAAAGCTACAGCTGAATATAATAAACAAAGAAGTACTGTTGCATTATTGGCGAAAGCAGGAAAAGAAAATACTGATGAATACAAAGAAGCATTAGCCGAGTTGAAAAAAAGAGGGGATGAATTAAAAAAAATAAAAAAAGCTGAAGAAGATATAGGCAAAGCTGTTGAAGGTACTAAAGAAAAAATGAGTGTTATGAACAAACTATCTCAATTTGGTTTAGCAAGTGAAGGTATTCAAAATTTTGCTCAATCTGTAAACGATGTATCCGCACCATTTATGGAACTTGATAAAGCAACCCAAGCAATGAAGACTTTAGGACCTGAAGCGAAAGAATTATCAGGTGAACTTAGAACAGTATCAGTACAAATGGCTAAAGATCTACCGTTCTCAGCTGGACAATTTCAAGAGGCGATGGGTAACGCTATGGCTTCAGGTATTAAAGGAGGTGTCGAAGGGTTAAGTGGCTTTGCTGAAACCGCAGCTAAACTTGCTACTGGTGGCATGGCAGAATTACCTGCTGTAGTTCAAGGTCTGGGAGCTACTCTTAATGCGTTTGGAGCATCTTCGAGTGAAGCGGGACAATACGCAGATTGGATGTTTAATATAGTAAACGCTGGTGTTACTACAATTGACGAACTGAATCAGTACTTGTCAGGTGTAACTCCAACAGCAGCTTCAATGGGTGTGGCATTTAAAGATGTTGGGGGTGCTTTAGCTTTGATGACTCAAAAAGGCGTTCCTACTGCATCGGCAGTAACGAAATTGAATGCTGCATTAATTGAAATGGCTAAACCGTCTGCCGGAATACAGCAGGCATTAACTGCCGTTGGAATTTCAACAGAAGACTTTGCTAAACAAATCAAAGAAAAAGGGCTAACCTCAGCATTACAAACCTTGGATTCAGGGTTTAAAAAACTTGGGAAATCTGCAACACAAATGTTCTCATCCAGCGAAGCAGGCGCAGCATTTAACGTGCTGATGGGTGACGTCAATATGTTAAACGATACAATGGATGCAGTTGCGAATACAGCGGGATCAACTCAAGCAGCTTATGATGAGATGGCTCAATCTATTGAGGTAAGAACTAAGCAGATGAAAGCTCAATTTGATTCATTTGTGATAAGTGTCATAGACTCTACAGGAGTAATCGGCGAATATACAATGGTAGCCGGACAAGTATTTTCACAATTGTCGCCAACCATTACTGCTCTTGCAGGCTTCAAGACATTGCTCCCTACTGAAGCAATTGGAGATTTTGTAAAATCATTATTAACAAAATTAGTACCGGGATTGTTCGCAACTGCAGCAGCAGAAACCGCAGCCGGAACAGCTGGAACAACTGCAGGTGCTTCAACTGCTGCTGCTTGGGCTGCTGCTATGTTACCACTTTTAGCAATTGTAGCAGTTGCCGGAGCAATTGTAGGTGCATTTAAATTAATTGCAGATGCAACACATGAAACTGCGAAAGAGCAATTGGAAAGTGCTAAAGCTACGGAAGACAGTTTGAAATCTCAACAAAAAACTCTACAGGCACAGAAAGAACGTAAACAAGCAAATTTAGAGTTAATCAAATCCTATGAAGAGTTAGGTAAAAAATCTAATCGTACTAAGGATGAAGAAGAGCAATTTAGGCAGATGCAGGTTAAAATTTCACAAGCTTTTCCAGGTGTAATTTCCGGCTCAAAAACCTTTGCTGAGAATATGGCAAACCTTAAAAATGCTGTCGAAAAAGGTAAAGGCGAAGTGCAAAAACTTGATAAACAATTATCTGAGCTTGATAAAAATTTAGTTAAGGCTCGTACAGTAACTTTACAATCAGAAGTAAATGTATCGAAAGAGAACATTGAAGATCAATTGCAAGATGCGTTTTCTAGTGTCTCATGGAGTTGGGATGGTGCGCAAGAATGGATATTTGGTACATCCAATGCGAGGGAGATGGCAGAAGATTCCATTAAACAATATACAGATGCCATTTACCAAGCTCAAAATTCCTCGCAATTAGCTGAAGCAGGAGCAAAATTTAAGATGGCACTTTGGAATGATAAAGCATTTGAAGCAGTTCCGGAAGAAATGAAATCAAAATTGGTTGGTTCAATAGAAGATATGATGCTGAAACAAGGAGCGGTAATTGATCAACAAAACAAACTCAATACTGAGAAAATGCAAAAAGGGATTAAAGAAGCATTCAAAGATGGTGTTGTATCGGAAGCAGATATTAAAGCCATATCTGATAAAACAAAAGTGCCATTAGAAGAAGTACAAAAATACTATGATGAATTAAAAACTAAAGCCAAAGCGGAGAAATTGGGAGATATCCTCAAACAATCCGCCGAAATTAAGGGCAATTTGGATGGTAGCCAGAAATTAGATGAACTAGTAAAGCAATTCGAAAATGCTAAAACTGATGTAGAAAAGGCGAGTATTGCAGAGGCTATTAAAAAGCAGGCTCCGGACGCAATAAAAGCTACTGGATCTGTTATTACAGCTGAAGGAAAACTCGTAAATACTTATTCAGTCGTAACTGATAAAATTAAGGAGTCTTCAGACGCTCAGAAAGAAAGATTTTCCAATAATCTTGTTTCAAAACAACAGGAATTTATAAATACAATCCTGCAAGAAAGCGATGCTTACGGTAAGAATATTGAAGAGATGAATAGACTAAAAGCTGAAAGGGATAAATTAGCTTCACAGGGTTTAGATACTTCCAAAATCGATCAACAAATCAATGCACTTGGAGCAAAAAATCAGGCTTTTACAAATGAGGTTTTAAATAATATAATCAAGTGGGAAAGCCAAGGGCAAGATACAACAGAAGTCTATGATCAAGTAGCCAAATCTCTTGGCAAATCTCCTGAAGAGGTTAAAAAGTTGGTAGAACAACAAAAACTATCCATTCAACAGGCAGATAAAGAAACTTCTTCAGTAGAAAAATTAGCCGAAGCTTGGGGAAAAGCGACTGCAGCAGCCCAAAAAAATGTGAGTGATGGTGAAGCAGCTTTAGCAGAAATGAGAAAGCGTAGAAGAGAGCTTTTGTCAAAAAGCCAAGCTGAATGGACTATGGATGATAATAAATTCATGCAGGAGTATAATCAGAAATATTCAGAGATGCTTGGGAATACAAGAAAAGCAGTAAAAGAGACAAAACAAGTAGCCAAAGAGGAAGAACTGATTGGACATCTTACAGGTAGAATTGTAGAAGATAAAAAGTCTGCTTACGAACTTGCGAAAGAGCAAGCAGACAAAGAAAAATCCATACTTGAACTTAAGAATCAAGAAAAGATACTTGATGATGAGGCTTTGAGAATGGCTGAAAATAGGCAGGAATCTGTTTGGGATAATTTAGTTCTTGAAAGAGATAAATTAGAAATGCTTGAAGCTCAAAAGGCATCATTGGAGAAGGCATTTCAAATAACAAAAGATCAGAGCGGTAAATTGGTGATAGGTATTAAAGCCGGGAAAGGAGAAAAGAAATCAGAAATTGATGAAGCAGTAACCGAAGAGATAAACAATATCAATCAAAGTATTAAAGAAGCAAAGAACTCTGTAAATGGTGTCAAAATTCAAATTGAACTCGACAAAAAAGAGATAGAAAAACAACTTGCAGAATATGAAATGCAAAAAACCATCCATCAAATTGAACTTGGAATTAAAGGCACTGAAGAATTTGATAATCTAATTGCTTTGACAAAAAAACAAGTGGATTTATCAAAAGATGAATTAGAATCAAGTAATAATGCGATTGATGAATTGAAAAAGAAAATGGAGAAAGAACTAATCGGCAAAAATATCGAAGATGCACAAAGACAGGACATTCATAATAAGTATAACATATTGTTACTTGAAGAACAGAGAAGAAATATTGAATTAAGCAAAAATGTTGATGAAGCTGAATCCAAGGTTAATGAAATTGTAGAGAAGAAATACAATTTTAGGTTGCAAAAACTCAATGAATTTTACGATAGGCAGAAAGAAGTTACTGAAAAGAGTTTCGAAGATCAGAAGGATATTGCCGATTCGTTTAGCAAAATCTTTGTAGAATCACTAAATAAAGTAACTTCATCAAATGATGATTCAGAGCTTAAGAAGTTTGAATCTAAGCAAGAGGAGAGACTAAAGTTACTGGATGATTATAAAAATGCTGAGCTATTTAGCGAAGAAGAATATCAAGCCAGAAAAACGGATATAGAAAAGAAAGGTGAAGAAGAAAGAGCTCGGCTTGCTGATCAAGCCAGACGCAAAGAATTATCAAATCAGGCTTATATTAATGGAATTGAGGAGCAACATCAGAGAGCCAAAGAAGCAAAATTACTGGCTATTGAACGCAATCGAGAAACAGCAAAATTAAAACTTTTAGAGGACTCGACGAAGGAAGTCTTAGCAACAAATAAGACGAATTTTGAGGAAGTTCAAAAGCTGCAACGTGAGCTATTGAGACTTGAGAATGAGCAAGTTGTCTCCGGATACGATGAAAAAAGAGCCGTTGAAATGCAAGCGATTCAGGCTAATCTTGATTCAAAATTAGCAGGATTAACCGCAAGTGATAAAGTCTCACTCAAGCAAATGACCGAAAGTTTTGATAAATTGAATATCCAACTTGAAGATAAAACAAGCATGCTAAACTTAGTTTTGGATAAGGCAACAGAGGCATATTCAGAAGGATTTGCGAGGCTTTTTGCCGGAGACCCACAAGCAGCAGCTGATGTATTAAGGAAAAGCTTTTCAATGGTTCTCGGTACAATGGCAGAAGCTCTAAAAAAGGAAGTTGATGCAAAGATATTAAAGTTCTTCTTGGATTGGTTTGATTCTGCTGAATCAACTGCATTACCTTGGTTTGTTAGGTTGGGAATGCTTCCGCTTGTTCAAGGGATTGCTTCAGGAGCAATACATGGAATTGCTGACCCAATAATTGAAAGTATCGCTTCATTCTCTACAGGTGGTAGAATTGATGAACCAACACTCGCAGTAGTGGGTGATGCTTCGAGATTAGGCGGTCTGAATAGAGAATGGGTATTCCGTGACGAACAATTACAACAGGTAGTTAATAGTGCTTTGAGCCAGCAAAACAATTCAATGGCTCGGGAGTTAGCAGAAATAAAGGCATTATTAGCAAGCCAAGAATTGAGTGCAACATTGAAAGGTAATGACATCCGCTTAGCCCAACGAAGAACCCAAAACGCTGTAGATAGACGGGCAAGGTAAAGAACGGAATATTTTCTGGAATAAAATTTGGAATATTATTTAAGTTTTTCATGGAATATTTTTTGGAATAATTTTGAGCAAAAAAAGCTGGTATCGGTACTACCGATATCAGGTTGTTTGAAAAGAAAGGGTATCGATTATATTTCGATACCCTTTTGTTTTAGTATCTCCGAAACTATATTACTACTTTAAAAAAAATTCTGTAAATAATTGGATTATATGAAGTTAGACGAATATTATGTTTGGCACAAAGTAAATAAAATGTTAGTTTACATCTGTAATTAAAACAATTTTTAAATACATGAAATTAAAGGAGATACGAAAAATGACAGTTGCAGAATTAATTGAAACTTTACAAGAATTTGATTCAGATATGGAAGTCAGACTTGCGACACAGCCAAACTATCCTTTTGAAAATTCAATAGATGGAGTTTGGGAAGATTTAGAAGATGATTCAGAATATTCCGGAGTTGTTTACCTGCTTGAAGGTCGACAAATGGGTTACTTTACAAAACGAGCTTGGAACGAATAATAAATACATGCCCCAGAAATGGGGCTTTTTTATAAATAACCTAATAGGAGATAGTAAAATGAGATTTCAATATTTTTCAGGATTATCAAAAAATTTAGATGAATTAAAAGCTGAGTACAAGAGTTTAGCAAAAATCCACCACCCGGATGCCGGAGGTGATAACGAAAGTATGAAATTAGTAAATATAGAGTATGAGTTTTTGTTTAAATCGATTTCCGGACGAACCAAAACAGTAGAAGAAGTAAACCTTGATTTTGAGGTGGAACAAATTTTTATGGAGCGGATTCAAGAGATTATCCACTTAGAAGGAATTTTGATTGAGATAGTCGGCAAATGGATCTGGGTAACAGGACAGACATTTACATTTAAGGACGTTCTTAAGAGGGCTGGTTTCTTTTTCGCAGCCAAGAAAAAAGCCTGGTTTTGGAGACCTGACGAAGCACGGTCCTATAACAGAAGAGAAATGAGCCTTGAAGAGATAAGGCAAATACACGGTACAATGAATGTACCAACTGTTGGAAGAGGTTTAATTTCATGATGCAAATATATGTAAAAATCTGAAGAGTTAATCTGAAAAAGTGAGGGAAAAATAGCCCTCATTTTTTTGGGATGTCGTGTTTCACGACGCCCTTGTTTTGAAATAAATAGCAATGCATAAATTTACGCATGAAGATAAAAAATAATAACGCATAAAATTACGCATAAAAATAAAAGACGCCTCAAAACCCACATCTATTCAAAGTTCCCAGCCTCAAGGCTCATAAATGAGTTTTAAGAGGAGTTGATTTATTTTCCCTATAACTATAAAGATACTTAATCGGAATTTTAATAACTCTATAAAATAAATAACTTAGTGTTTTAGTGAAATTACGCAAACGATTGAATTATAAGGAATTTGCAGGATTTTTGATTTAATCAAATACTATGCCAAAAATGTTAGTATTGTTACATTTGCAAGAATACTAAAAATTATATAAATTACATATGCTTAAAAGCAAGGCTAATATATTTACATATTAATGAGGTAAGTATGAATTCTGAAGAAAAATTCTTATATGAAGGTGCTCAAAAATTAAAAAGTATGCTCGAATCAGGCAGGTTAGTTTTTACAGAAAATGTTGATATTGAGGAAAGTCTATTTAATTGTAAAGTTGATAAGAATGGTATACCAATTTTATCTACTTTTGATCAAAAAATTAGAACAGTAATATCTTGTATTTCTTATTACGATAAAAGAACAAAATTAAAAAATTCTATAAGTTTACTTGAAATTCAATCCCTCTATTTTAATTTAATAGAAAGTAATATTAGAGATATATATAAATATATGGTAAAAAATAAATTAGATGCAGATATGTGTGCAAAGCATATTGCAATTCAACAAAGAAATAATCAAAATTTTATTGAATCAATTTATTACTTTTTAGGTGCTGTTTTACAGTTTTGGGAATCTTACTCAGAAATAGCATATATCCATACACAGGATTTGACTGGTTACAAAGGAGTATATGGCGGGAGTCTGTCGCCAAATATTGATAATAACATTGCTAAAGCATTTGGTTGGTATTATGATAGTATAATACTACCTTGTCCAATTATACGGTCTGAATTACTTATTACAAATTCAAATAATTTTAATGCAATTTATTATGCGATTAAAGGTGCACTAAATATTTATAAATATAAAGAATGCGCAATAAAATTACAAAAGAATCCATTAGTAATTGTGTTACCTGATAAAAAGTATATGAATTTCTCAAATAATGATTTCTTGAAAGAATTAATGCATATAAATATTCTTAATCATGCCAATAAAGTATTCGAAAAAGAATTTCAAAATATTGATAATTTGACCGAATTTGGAGATTCATTAGTAACTTTGGATACAACAATAAAAGCTGTAAAACAAGAAAATCTTGCTGTTTTAGATGTTGAAGATAATTGTTCATTAAAAGAGAGTATTAAATCTCGCATGGAAAATAAAGCTAATAATATTTCAATTAAACCTGGTCGGCTTATAGTTGATAATATCATAGGCAGAATTTCTTCGGCAACCGAGTTAACAGTAAAATCACTTGTTATTTCAGGAAGTCCATTAATTGATGCACCAACATCTTGGGAGTATTTTAAATTATACCTTCAAAATGATTATAAATATAAATATAAAAATGAATACAAAGAGAACATATATATAACAAATTCATTAAACAAAATAAGTAATACCCCTTTGAATTGGATTAGAAATATTCCTGTAGAAAAACTAGTAGAAATAAGAGGATTGTCTGAATTGCAAGAATTAAGGAACATAATTATTGAGGGCTTATATAAATTTGAAGAAAATGATCTTTTAGACGATACAAAATTATTGACACATATAACGGATAATTTAGAACAAGCTTTCAATAATTATAATAATACCATTTTTGAATTATCAAATAAAATGAAATTGATTATAAAAAATAAAGCAATACCAATAATTATTAAAGGAGCAATTGATATATACTCAATATTTAAATCTTCTTATTGGCTTAGTGGCGCAGAATTAGTGCTCGAACAATTTTTTGATATTCCAAAATACAAAGAAATTAGAGGTACTATCAAAGATATTAGAAATATATCCCAAGAAAAGAAGCAATTGAAAAATTCATCAATTGGTATGTTTGCAAAGTATCAAAACATTGAATGATATTTTTACAAGTTATTAGATGTGACAAAAACTAAAATCCAAATTTAAATCAATGAAATCCGCTTAAATAATTTGAAATATCTTAATACTAAATAATGGAGTAAAATTATGAATAAAGAAGAATTTTTAAAAAAGATTGAAAAAATGAAAGATGAATGTCTCAATTTGAAATTTGAAGATAATAATTATTATAGTGGCAATGAAGTATATACAAAAGCCTCTTCCGATTTAATAGCATGGTTGGGATATTTAGAAGATTTTATAAGGAGATATTATGGAGAAAATACAGTACCTTACAATAATTTTTATAAAATTGATTTAACAAAATTCAATGGATATAATAGAAACGCATTTTATGATACAACAAACAAAATATTAGGCTTATTAAAATTATGTGAAAGAATAGCTCCTGAAAGCTTTGATATTAAAGATAACAAAGGACTTTTAAATACAATTTTTGATAAATTTCACGACGTTGTCAGGCAACTTAGAAAGCGTCACGAATCTAGAAAAACAATTGACGTTGAAGATGAATTTGATGTACAAGATCTTTTACACGCAATTCTAAAGATTCATTTTGATGATATAAGACCCGAAGAATGGACTCCTAGTTATGCAGGTAGTTCTTCGAGGATGGATTTTTTGTTGAAAAATGAAAAGATTGTTATTGAAGTTAAAAAAACTAGAAGTGGATTAGAAGACAAAAATATTGGTAAACAATTAATTGAAGATATTGCTAAATACAAAGTTCATCCGGATTGTAAAACGCTTATTTGCTTTATTTATGATCCAGATGGTAGAATATCTAATCCAAATGGAATAATAACAGATTTGAATAAAAACGATGCAGATTTTCAAGTGGAAATTATTATTAAGCCCAAATGATAAATTTAAGAAGATGACAGAGTTTTAATTCTAATAACAAAACAGCAAGGAGTTTCGTAAGAATAGAGCCAATTACTAATGTTTTATATGACCCAAATGTGACCAACAATTCAACGTTTAGCTGAATGGTAGTAGAAAATAATTATTGAGATAGTGGCGAAAAGTACTGATAATTGAAAGGCTAATTTATTGGGGTAAAAGGGCTGAAAGTGGCAGGGGGATTTATGCCTATAAGATTATTATCAAAGAATTAGGCATCGAATCGAATGACCATATTTTAGAGATTGGATATGGCCATGGTGTGGGCTTGAATATGATCTGCAATAAATACAATTGCAAAATTACAGGTGTTGACTTTTCAAAGCTAATGTTTAATGAAGCAAAAAAGAGAAACTCTAAATTTATAGAGAATAATCGACTTGAATTAAAATATGGTGCTTATCAAGATATTAATTTTGTAGAGAATACTTTTAGTAAAATATTCTTTATTAATGTTATTTACTTTTGGAATGATTTGGAATTAATCTTTCGAAAAATATATAAAGATCTAAATTCGAATGGTACATTATACTTTTATATGGCTCATCCGGATGATTTAAATAAACTAAAATTTACTGATGACTCAATTTTTAATAAATATACATTGGATTTTGTAATAGACAAGTTGAATTCTGCAGGATTTGAAAATATCGAGCAAGTTTTAAATCATGGATATTATATAAAATGTAAAAAATAAAGCTTTTAGATTTATTTTAACGATAGAAAAATTCTAAAAATAAAAGTTTTTTATAAACTATTTTTTCTGTGGTTGCAAACCTCATTTATCCCTAACA
>CAZBNQ010000057.1:0-11895 GCA_964493035.1 uncultured Hyphomicrobiales bacterium
TGATTTTATGGAATATTAATTCATCCGACGATCTTATTAATTATTGTAATTTTAATAATATAAGTAATTTCGAAATTAGTCCGGATTCAAAAAAAATTATTCTATATACTTCCGATAACAAAATATTATTGATTGAACTCAGTACTGGTCGAATTTTAAGTACAATCAGTTTTGATTTGCCTATCAAAAAATATTTTTCAAATAATGACAAAAGCATTGTTTCTGTACATTTCGATAGAAGTGAAATCAATTTGTATGAAGTAGATACTGGTAAAGAAATATTATCGGTGCAAGGGCATAGCATGGATACTTATCCGGTTAAGTTTAGCCCTGATGGTAATACAGTTGCAACATATAGTCAGGATGCACATGTGAAAACGTGGGATGTACGGACAGGGAGTGAATTGGCCTCAGTATTTATTCCTAGATTATATTATACTCCTGTCACTTTTGAGTTTAGTCCAGATGGAAAATACATGTCATTACTATCTAAGGATGGTTTTTTAAGGATTGTAGAGGTTAATACATTAAAAGAGATTAAGAGAATTAATGTTTCAGGTGTGTTGAACTACTCTCAAAAATATAGTAATAATGGTAAATATATTATCCTCAATAATGAATCAATTGTTGCCTATTACGATATAGAAAAAGCTGAAGAAGTAAAAAGAATTAAATTCCCTGATGGTTTAAAAATTATTATTAGCCCTGATGAAAGTAAAATAGCTGTATATTATAAGAATGATTCCTTAATTATTTATAAAGCTCACAATTTAGACGTTATTTCAAAAATCTATCAACCAAAATTGTCAGGAGATGGATGCTGCTTTAATTCAGATGCAAGCATAATAGTTGCTAACGATACAAGAACCAATACTCTTAATGTGTGGGATGTAGCTACAGGTAAATTAATTAAGAGCTTAAGGGATCCTGAACTTGTTTTTAATAGAGGATACTTTATTCCCGAAAGCATGATATTAGTCTTTCAAAACAATTGGGATGCAAACTTTTATGATTTAAATTCTGACAAACTAATTTATACTTTAACTCTTGAAAATTTTAATACTTATTTTAGCAATATAAATAGTGATGCTAGTTTTTATGCTGAGTGTGGATATTTGAGTAGGTTTAGAGTGTTTTCAATTAATAAAAAGAGTATTCAAGAAGATGTTTCCGATAATTATTTTAAAATAGTACAGCCAGAGGCTTTACTAAAAGATGTTGACTTAAAGGAATGTGCTGTCGGACAAAACAAAGATTCATTACTTGTAGATTTTATAGAAAATATTGGACAATATAATCTTAGAATTGATTCAATCTATTTTGAAGGCAGCGATGCAAAATATTTTTCGATTGTTAGTAAGTTCCCCAAATATAATATTAGCTCGGGTACGAACAAATCTATTGAGATTAGATTTAATCCTAAAAGGGTTGGTGTTCATTCTGCAAATATAGTTGTAATTAGTCAATCCGATACAATAGTCGGGAAAATTAGAGCACAGGGAATTAAATCTTACTTGAAAATAGTCAACAATTATATTGATTTCGGGCAAGTAAAATTAGGCAATAAAAAAGATACGATGCAAGTTGTTACTCTAAAAAATGAAGGTACAAGTCCAATAATCATTAAATCAATAAAATATTCATATCCTAATGATATCGATTTTTCGACAATATCAGATAGTACATCGTTTGTAATCGAATCAGGTTCTGAACATAAAATGGATTTGAGATTTATACCTAGCCAAACAGGAAGAACAAGTGGAGTACTAGAGTTGCATTATGATGGAATCGGCTCTCCGGCGAAAATAAGTTTGATTGGCGAAGGATTATTTGCTGGAAAAGCAAATGCTACTATATCAACAATCAATTTGTCTGCTTATGTTGGTGAAGAAATTAAAGTTCCAATTATTTTTGTAAAAGGATATAATATTTATGAATCTGGTCTTAAATCTATCAAGATTGACTTAGGCTATAATCCAAGCATTCTAAAGCCCATTGATTATAATGAGTATGTTTTAACCCCAAAAATGGCAATGATAAGAATTGAAAATTTGCTGCTAAATGTAGCAAATGGAGATACAATTGCTTTTGCGAGGTTTAAAGTATCTAAGGGCAATAGTGATAGTTGCAGTTTGTTGCTTATAAATCCGGAATCAATTGGTGGATTTGTAGACATAAATGTTAAACCAGGAAAATTTAAACTTTTGGGATATAATAGTATAGCAGATGAAAATATAGACGATGACAATTTGAAAGTTGCCCCAAATCCGAGCACTGGAAATGTAAATATTCAATTTTATTTGAAAGAAAATATCAGTCGGAGTATAAAGATTTATGATGTTAATGGCAATAAAATTGATGAACTGATTATAAATGAGCCAAGCGGAAAAATAAATATTAATTTAGATACCAAAAATTATTCTAGCGGTGTTTATTATATTCAATTGGAAGGTGCAGGAGTATTACAAAGAGAGAAATTAATAATAATTAAGTAGATAATTATTGAAATATGCAAAACTAAAGGAGTTTGTCTAAAAAAGAATAAACCGCTTAAATATTTTATAAAATGTATTGTAGAGACGGGTCTGAGACCCGTCTCAAAAGAAAAAAGTGGATTTTTGAAAACTATTTTCTAAGAATTGGCTACTTCTTAAAAAAATAAAGCAAAAGCAGTAAGAAATAGTATCGTAAAGTTAGATGAGTAAAGTAATAAATAGATTCTTAAAAAACTTGGTGAAACTTTGTGTAATAACTTCGTGTCCTTTGTGCTCCTTCTTAAAGAAAAAGAAGTAAGAAATAGTATCACAAAGTTACTCAAAGTGAAGAAGATACGAGTGTGTATAGGTTAGAAAACATAGTGAGCTTTGCGATCTTTCTTAAAGAAAATATAAGAAAAAGAAGTAAGGAATAGTATCATAAAGTTAGACGAGTAAAGCAATAAATAGATTCTTAAAAAACTTGGTGAAACTTTGTGTAATAACTTAGTATCCTTTGTGCTCCTTCCTAAAGAAAATATAAGAAAAAGAACTAAGAAATAGTATCACAAAGTTACTCAAAGTTTATACACAAAGTTGCACAAAGTGAAGAAGATACGAGTGTATATAGGTTAGAAAAACATAATGAGCATTGCGATCATTTCTTAAAGAAAATATAAGAAAAAAAGTAAGGAAGGTATCACAAAGTTAAGAAGAGAAAAAAAAGAGCTGCTCGATAATAAACATCAAGCAGCTCTTTATGTTGTTAATCTGCAATAGTGACTAAAAATCCATATCGCCAGAATTTTCCATATCTTGAGATCTTTTCTTTTCGCGCTTTTGCTGCCCCTCGTTTATTTTATATTGGAATCCAATATAAGCAATTCGAGTTTGGCGCTTGAAATCAAAATCATAATCGAAATTTTGGCCTTTGGTAGAACCGCTATAAGTCATTGTATCAAAAATATCGCTGACTCTAAAAGTTAATGTTGCCTTTCTATCTAAAATATCATATCTAGCACCTAAATCAATGCTATACATTGGATCGCGAGTACCTTGAGCTTGGACAGTAGGTCCGGTGTAGTTACCAGTGATTTGGAAAGATAATTCGCGCATCAACATTATATTGAAATTAAATCGCGAAGTCCAGCTATAATCTTCATTGTTATATTTGGTTAGCCCTTTTTCGCCTTCAATAGATGTTTTGTAGTAAGAAAAATCGGCACTCATGCGCAACCATTTCTGATAGTCAGCCGAAATATTCAATTCCAAACCGTAATCTTCGCCTTTAGACATGTTTTCGAATGTGGTTGCAATTACTTCGCTGGATATTACTTCTGCAAAACGTGAGATAATATCAGTTGTTTTGCGATAAAATAATGTAGGAGTAATAGAAACCATTTCGAAATTTTTGACAAAAGCCAATTCATAAGCATCAACCAATTCAGGCTTAAGTTGAGGATTACCATAACGAATGGAGTTAGGATCGCCATAGTCGATAAATGGATTTAACTGGTGGCTGTTTGGTCTGTTAATTCTTCGGCTATAGCTTGCTTGCAATTCGTCACTTTGTGTGAATTTGTAAGAAGCGCTTATACTTGGAAATAGTTTGAAATAGTCTTGTTTGTAGTCTTGGTCTAAAGTCTTTTGTTCAAAAAGCATATTAGTTTGTTCGGCTCTCAATCCTAATGAATATGAGAAATCAGAAAGTTTGCCATTATAAATAAAATAAGCAGCTAAAATTCTTTCATCATAATTAGCAGAATTGCTTCGCGAAGAGTCATAATTCCAGATGTTGCCTTGAGTTAATGATGAATATACAAGATCGGAAGAAATTATCTTGTTGTTGAATTTAAAACCAGATTCAATTTTATCACCACTTTCGAATGGAAAAACATAA
The DNA here is from genome assembly GCA_964493035.1 of uncultured Hyphomicrobiales bacterium. Taxonomy (GTDB): domain Bacteria; phylum Bacteroidota; class Ignavibacteria; order Kapaibacteriales; family UBA2268; genus JAUQWR01. Next base: position 4,375 of record CAZBNQ010000057.1, read on the forward strand.
TCTGATTGCAGAGTAGTAGTTTTATAAATATTATCATTATCAGATTTTTGTGGAAGTGCTTGGTTTGGCAATGGATTCATTGCTGCATCATACATAATTTCATTTAAATTTATAATTTCATTATCGTCATATTTCGAATAGAAAATATCAGCGGTCAGCTCATGCCCTTTTGCATCAAATTTATGTTTATAATTTGCCGAATAATCAAAAGAAGGTCCATCATCTTTCTCACTGTTATTTCTTATAGTCGTATTAATCGGGCTTGAATCAAAATCAATTAAGTAATTGCTGGATTGAACTCCAAAATCTCTAGTATTAATTCTTAAATTGCCTGACATAGTAAGCGAATTAAATGGATCGATAAAATAGTCGAATCCTAACTTAGCATTATGTGATAAAAATTTAGGTTTGCGAGCAACTGACTGCTTGAGATAAGTAGTGCTGGTATCGACAGTAGTTTTACGAACACTAGAACCATCCATTCCACCACGGCGATTACCATAATCATAACCAGAGAATATATTGAAATTGCCAAAGTTATAATTTAATGAAATGCCAGCAGCATATTTATCTTTAGTGCCAATATTCAAAGTCGCCAATCCATTAACGCCTGATTGATTGTCTTGCTTCATCACAATATTGATGATACCGGTCATACCTTCTGCTTCATATTTTGCAGATGGATTGGTAATAATTTCAATTTTGTCTATAGCCCCACTTGGGATTTGTTCTAAAGCATTCGAACCGGTCTGCATAATAGTTGAGGGCTTGCCATTGATCATAATATTGAGGTTGGAGCTGCCACGAAGGCTTATATTGCCATCGACATCGATATTGACAGATGGAATATTCTTCAAAACATCAACAGCAGTACCACCTGCAGCGGATATGTTTTTATCGACGTTAAAGACTTTTTTGCCATTTTGGAATTGCATCATTTCTCTTTCGGCACTAACTTTAACCTCGGGCATCAAAGCAGCGCTTTGCTTTAAAGCGATTTTGCCCAACTGCTTAGTTTCTGAACTATTCAAAGCTAAGTTTTCAATAATATTCTGATCATAACCGACATATTTTACTCTTAATAAATATTTGCCCAAAGGAATATTTTTGATTTGAAATTTGCCTTTGCTATCGGCGATGTCGCCTGTTACTACAGAAGAATCTATTGGATTTAAAAGACTAATGTTTGCTTTTGGAAGCGCTTCTCCACTCTGCTCGTCTATTACTAATCCTTCTAAAACTGCGCTTGGCTTGGATTGAGCATATCCTATTCCAATCAAAAAGACAAGCAAGATTAAAACAATTCTTTTCATTTTTACCCTAATAACTTATTCAAAAATCATTATAAAGACGAAAAAAATTGAAAAAGGTTTAAAAATAATTAGAAAAATATTAAAATTTATAAATAATAAGCTTTTAAACTATAATAGCAATTGCTTAATTTCGTATTTGATTTTTTCGAGAAAATCTATAAAAATTATTGGGATATCAGATGAAAACAAGAATTGAAAAAGACACAATGGGCGAAATCGAAGTGCCCGAAAACGTTTATTATGGCGCACAATCTGCACGTTCACTAATCCATTTTGCAATCGGCGAAGAAAAAATGCCTCGTCCGGTGATCAAAGCAATGGGTATTTTGAAAAAAGCTGCTGCTTTGACTAATGCCGAATTGGGACTATTGGCAAAAGAAAAAGCAGAACTAATTTCGAAAGCTGCTGATGAAGTAATCGAAGGCAAGCTTGATGCACATTTCCCGCTCTCTATTTGGCAGACCGGCTCGGGTACTCAATCTAATATGAACAGCAACGAAGTGATTGCCAATAGAGCAATTGAAATTGCCGGAGGAGTGCTTGGAAGCAAAAATCCAATCCATCCTAACGATGACGTAAACAAATCTCAAAGCTCTAATGATACTTTCCCGACTGCTATGCATATTGCTGCAGCCGAAGAACTTGTTAATCGACTAGTTCCGAGTGTTAAAACTCTTAGAGATACTTTGGCTGCAAAATCTAAGCAATTCGAAAAAATTATTAAAGTAGGCCGCACTCACCTTCAAGATGCAGTGCCTATGACTTTAGGCCAAGAATTTTCAGCTTATGTAGCTCAATTGGATTTTGACTTGGAAAGAATTGAAATGACTCTTCCTGGGATCTACAAATTGGCTTTAGGTGGTACTGCTGTCGGTACAGGATTGAATGCACACCCGAGATTTGCTGAAACTGCTGCTGCAAAAATTGCAGAACTTACAGGACTACCATTTGTAAGTGCTCCAAACAAATTTGAAGCTTTGGCAAGCCATGATGCTTTAGTATTTGCTCATGGTGCATTAAAGACATTGGCTTCTTCGCTTATGAAGATTGCTAATGACGTACGTTGGTTGGCTTCTGGTCCTCGTTGCGGTTTGGGCGAAATTAGTATTCCTGAAAATGAACCTGGATCTTCGATTATGCCAGGCAAAGTCAATCCAACTCAATCAGAAGCTATGACTATGGTTGCTGTTCAGGTGTTTGGCAATGATGCTGCGATTAATTTTGGCGGCGCTTCCGGCAACTTTGAGTTGAACGTTTTCAAACCTGTGATTATTTATAACTTTATTCAAAGTGTTAGACTATTGGCTGATACTTGCAAGATGTTTAATGAGCATTGTGCTGTGGGCATCGAGCCAATCGAAGAGAAAATTGCATATTACTTGGAAAATACATTGATGAATGTTACTGCTCTCAATCCTCATATTGGATATGATAATGCAGCTAAAATTGCTAAGAATGCTCATAAAAAGAACTTAACTTTGAAGCAGTCTGCTTTAGAATTGGGAATTCTTACTGAAGAGCAATTCGACCAGTTTGTTCGTCCTGAAAATATGCTTGGACCAAATGCTGAAAAATAATTAAATTGATATAGATGTAGAGACATGTCGCAGACTTGTCTCTACATCACATTTTATATTAGATTGGAACAGGTTCTTGCTTTTGTGACGAGATTTTTTAGTAATTTTATTAATCATCTAATTCAAATAGTTCATCATTCGATATTTTCGATTTTTCTAAATCTAATAATTTCTTTTTGACATTAAGTCCACCAGCATAACCAACTAATTCGCCGTTGCTGCCAATCACTCTATGGCAAGGAATAATAATACTGATGGCATTAGCACCATTAGCAGCAGCAACAGCTCTGACAGCGTTTTCGTTGTTCATGCTTTTAGCAATTTTTAAGTAACTGCTAATCTCAGCGTATTTTATATTCAAAAGTTCATTCCATACCTGCTTTTGGAAATCAGAACCGACCATCAATAAAGGAATATCAAATAATTTTCGACTTCCATTCAGATATTCATCAATTTGATTAATAGTCTGGCTAATTATATCAGTTTCCGTTTCTATATAATCAGCTTTAAGCCCAGTTTGAATTCTATTGTCTATTGTGCTTCGCATTTTTCTATATCTATAATCCAGCAGGCAAAGTTTATTATCGAATGAACCAATAATAAACTCTCCGATTTTTGATTTATAGTATTGAACTTCAATTTTGTTCATAATTTGGTTATAATCTATTATAATCTAATTAGCAAAAATATGAATTAAAATGTTTCTTTCAAATCTCTAAACATTTCGATTATTGTACGATATCTAATCCCAAAATCATTGCAGCAGTCAGGAATTTTTATTTTACTTATTTTTTGGGGAGCACTTAGTTCTTGAGTAACAATACATCGATTATCTAAATCAGCTAAAGTAAAAGCAATTAAAAATGCATCTGCCTCGTCGGCATCGAGAAATTCTTTAATAGCATTGGGCAAATAATGATAGCTTTTTGACAAAGCCCAATCCGAAATTTTTGAATATTCTTTTGTAAATTTCGAGCTATCCTTAAAGAATTGTTTAGGTAAATTGTTTTTACACCAGTCCTCGAGCAAATCATTTTTATTGAATAATTCCTTTTTAACTTTGTCAATACTTATAATTATGCCCGAATTTGCAAGTAAGCTCACTTTTTTCCAAAAACTTAGAGCGACATCAAGAGGATAAGTTGCTCTGTGAGCCTGAATAAAAAAATTACTATCTACAATATACAAAGCCATATTTATACATGTAATGAAAAAAACTTATCAAATGTATCAGGTTTGAGACCCGTTAATTTATATGCATCTCTAAATAGTAATTGATTAGAATTGACAGCGTTTTTTATATGCCGTGAAAAACTAAGACTAAGCCTTTTCTTTGTATTTGCAAAGAAATCTCCACCACCGCCTTGTTTTATTTGTTTTTGAAATTCTGTCTGCTTATAGTCATTGTAAAAATCAATAAATTGACTATATGTTAATTTCGAATTGTCGAGTGCTCTACGAGCGATAACTATTTTGCTTACTTTAAAATAATTCGAACAGGAAATTATACTTGGATTAGCATCCCATATCTTTACAAACAATTTTTTGGGTACAAGTAATTCAGCAGCAATTTGGTCGCATAATTTTTCAATTGGATCTTCTGCTGATAATAAGTTTTGAAAATCGAAACCAGCACTTTGACCTAACCATAAATGAACCAATTCATGAAATATAGTAAAAATTTGGGCTGATTTAAAGTCAGCGTTATTGACAAACATGAATGGAGCATAATCATCTACTATCACAAATCCTCGACATTCATCTATAGGTATTTTTCGATTATTATTATTGTCGACTACACTATTGAACGTAACTATAATACCGATATCTTCGATTTGTTCTATTAAATGGTTTGTAGCACTTTGATAGTTAGTAAACTTTTTAGCCCAATCTTCTTCGAGATTCAAAGTATTGCGGATATCATTTACTATTTGTTCAATATTTAGATTATTCCTGAATTTGCCAATGAAAGGCAAAGGATTAAACTCATTTTCGATTAAATAATTTCTAAGCCAGTTTTGTCTTTGATGAATACGTATGACTGTGTCATAAATATTTAAACTTACTTTAAATGAAGATTTTTCTTTTGTTCGAAAAAATGGAATTGGAATGTTTTCTTGAGGAGGTTCATTCAAAAAAAGATAGCCCAAAGGTAAATATACCTTTTTGCAGAAATCTTCTAATTGTTTTAATGTAGGTCTTTTTTCGCCTTCGATCCATTTTTTGACGATAGGATTTTTGAAAGTAAAATTTGAAATATCAAAACCAGCCCTGGAAATTGCCCAAGATACCATTAAGCTGTTAATATTTATAGATGCACTCATTATTCTACTTTATCAATAAACGATTAAGACTATTATTGCCAAACAAAACACAAATTAAACAAGCTTTTAGATGTGTTAAATTACGTAAATACATGAAATTATACAAGTTTTATTTGTTTAGTTTCAAAACCATTACTAAGACCTTGCTTGATGTATTATTATATTTTTTGTCGTAGTAGTAGATATTAAAAATTGACTTATTTGTTTTTTTATATAATTGAAGAAGTTCAAATACATTGAATGAAAGTGGATTTGATATTCCAATACTTTCTTTTGTTCTTATTATTGACCCGCTTCCATTTTCAATTGATAGATATATCTCGCAATTTGGACAAGGTGTATCACGATAGTATCTAATAGTAATAGTATCAGCAATCCTAATAGAATCAATATTGATACTAATATCCTTCAAGTTATAATTGTTGTATTCTTTGATTAATTTATTGTTGTAGTACACATGCCAGTAATCAATTGTATCCGACCTTGCGGAAGCAACTAATACAACTATTCCAAAAAATAAAAAACTCAAGATTTTCATCAGATTGTTCCATTCTGATTAGTTTGAAAATAAACAATTTAAACTCTTTTAATTTTTAACAAACTTACTTTTAAATGTGCGATTGTCGTCAGTGTTGATTATTACATAATAAGTACCGTTTGGTAAATTTTCAATATTCATAGTTTTTAATTCACTTCCAAAATACCTGTCTTCAATCAAAAGTTCTCCTAACAGATTCAATATTTGGATTTTACCGTGACTATCAATATTATTTAGTTTAATATTAATTTGTCCTAATGTTGGGTTTGGATAAGCTAATAAAATATCTTCAGAATTAAAATCGGCAATTGATTGAATTTTTGATTTTTTTAAAGCCCAAGCAGAACTTGAAGAAATAAAAACATCAGCCCAATCATTATCATTTCCAATTCTAAAAGGTAGCGTCAGGGTATCAACTCCAACATTTAAGAATTGATTAATGCGAGTTCCCCATATCCATAGGCTTCCATCCTTTTTAATTCCTAAATAGGTGCCATTATACGGTGCTGCCTTTAGCCATACTTTATTTGAATCGATTAATGTAATTGAACCACTAAGTGAATCTTTTTCCAAGAATGATTTTATTCCAAAACCCCAAAGTGATCCATCTTTCTTGATTAATAATATATCATTGGAACTGAAATTTATATCAGCCCAGTCTGAGTCATTACTAATTAAATTAGGTTTGTTTTGAGCATGAAATTCATTTGGGTAATCACCAAACATAGAACCCCAAGCCCAAAGTTTATTATTGGAACAAATCCCGATATTTATATAACTATTAGATTTAATTTTCTTCCATTTTAGACTTGAATCTACAATAGTAGGTTTGCTCGCGGTGTGCTTGCCCATCAATGTTTCATATTCTCCCCATTCCCATAATAAACTATCGGCATCTAAAGCCAAGTTGTAATTAACACCTGATGAAACAGCAATCCATTTTTTATCTTTTTCAATTTGAATTGGCTCGTTTAAATATCCTTTGTATAAAGTATTATATCCCCAAACCCATAAGCTGCTATCTGATTTTATTGCACTATAAAATTGCGTAAATACGCTTACATCTTTCCAATTATTGGCTTGATCAAATTTTATTGGAGAAGAACTTAAATAGGGTTTGGATCCCGGACCCCAAGACCAAAGACTATTGTCATATTTTAAAGCACATATATTATCAGTTCCGTGCAACGATTTCCATTCATCTTCTTCAGTGACCAGAGTAGGACTAAGAACATAAGAATTATAAGCTAAACCTAAATTGCCATAAAGATTAGAGCCTAAAGAATAAAGTTGATTATCATTAAATTTTGTTATTAAAAAATTATTGCCAATCGAATAATCTGCAACATTTTGATCAACAATTATTGTTGTATCAATATTGAAAGGTGGAGCAGGTTTTGGACCCCAGATAAATAATGCAGAATTTGAACAAAGTGCGGTAGAAGTGTTTGAATGTGATTTGATTTTAATACAATTTTCAATATCAGGAACAAGGAAAGGAAGATAAAGTCTATTGTCCTTTTTTATTCCAATTTGGTTGGCATCATTTGCACCCCAAGCCCAGACTTTACCATTAGATTTTAAAGCTAAAGAATGTTTGTCTCCTGCGGCTACAGAAATCCAAGTCGTATCAGAATCAACTTCAATTAGAGAATCTGACTTGTTTGCCAAACTAACACCAAGCTGTGAATGAGAATTAGAGCCAACAGCCCATAGAGTACCATCGTTGCTGATCAAAATAGAATGGGAAGCTCCACAAGCTATATCTT
>CAZBNQ010000058.1:0-11721 GCA_964493035.1 uncultured Hyphomicrobiales bacterium
GCCCGGCATCAAACTACAATCCGGCAATCGACGTATTTTCAGGCAATCCACAGTTCCCATTAGCAGCATATCCTCAGCCATGGGACGTAAGACACGTATTGAAAACAAACTTAGTACTATTCTGGCAAGCCAACGAAGGACCATCAATTGGTAACGTATTCCCATTAGAAAACACAGTAATTTCTTTGGAATCAAACTTTAGCAGTGGTGCTCCTTATACTAAAGTAGATAAAGACGGCAAACGTTTGAGCGATATTAATGCTGAACGCGGTCCATCTTCATGGAGTATTAATACAAGAATTTCTAAGACATTTATGTTGAAGGATTACTTTGGTGAATCAATTGGCAATACATCAGTAGAATTGTTTGCAGATATTTATAACTTGTTAAATAATACAGATGCTGTAGGTTACTACATTGTAACTGGCGATCCAGATGATGACGGTCGTTCATTAGACAGACGCGTTGGTGACTTTAGCTCAGTTACTTACTTCAAAAATGCAACAATCGAAAACGCTGATTCTTATGCTCCAGACCAATACGACAACTATGGTAAAAGATTATATAGTGAATACGCAGACTTTGATAAAAACGGAATTGTAACTCAACAAGAAAAATTTGAAAGCTACATTAAATATGTAGAAACAAATATGAAATTCCGTAGCAACTATCGTACTCCAATTACTATTTTTGGTGGTATTGCGATTAGATTTAACTAATGAGTATAAGAAAAAATATAGAGGGATTTATGCAAAAAATAACTTTAAAAACTGTCTTTGCCTATTTGATTTGCTTCTCAGTTATGAGCTCGTTAGCTTTTGCTGATGTAGCTGTCAAACCAGGTAAAGACGACGAACATCAAAACCTTTTGCGTGCTTCACGCGGTTTGTTCGACTTACAAAAAAATACAGTTAGTAATATCGAATTTTATGTTACTAACTATGGCTTGTGGGGCTTGAACGTAGCACAAAATATAGGCTCAGGCAAATGGCCTCGTGGCTCTGCAAACCATTACATATTTGGTGCAGGTATTTGGTTTGGTGCTGTTAAAAACGATCCAAATGGAAAAGAAAGAAAATTTGTAGACGTAACATATAACCCAAACTCAGGACGTTCGTGGATGGTACCTGGCAGAATTGAAGAAGGTGATGCTGCCAATCCAAATGATATCAAAAAACATAGAACATATTTTTCTATCGATTTTAGAACAAGTGATGGACAACCAATTGTAGCTACTGACGGTGCTGCTTGGCCAATTTGGGATGCAAGCATTAGACCAGAAGATACATTGAAGAAAAACCGTTACTTCGGTTATTATATTCCTGAAGAAGGCGATCGTACAATTACAAAATATCCTAAAGGTCCGGCATTTATTTCCGGCGAAGATATTTTCTCAACATTTAAAGATACAGACTTGAACTACTACGAAGGTGGTGCTGCTCAAAGAAGAGCACAAGGCTATCCATTGAGATTACAATATGAAAATATTATCTATTCTTGGGGCTTTGGCGAATATCGTGATTTCGTTTTCGTATGCTACAACATTATCAACACATCCAAAGATACATTGAAAAATTGCTGGATGGCTCCTGTAATGGACGTTGATATTGCTCGTGCTGAAAATACTTCAGCTGGTGCTGCTAACGATAGAGTAAGATATTATAACGAAGATCCTACTTTGAACATGGCATTGCAATGGACAGGCGTGGATAGAGGCGAAAGAGGCCGTGGTTTCGGTTATTTAGGCTTAGACTTCCTCGAATCACCTGCTGTTATTAGACATTTTAACGATAATAATCAAGAAGAAATAAAAGAAGACTCTTATTTCGTTCGCAAAGATAGTGCATTCTATCACAATTCAAATCAATTAGGTCTTAGAACATTCCGTAACTGGCCTATTACTGAGGATCCAAAAGACGATTTTGAAAGATATGATTTTATTTCTGCCGGAATTCACGACGGCGATAATGGTCCTGGTGACAAACGCTTTATGATGGCTACAGGTCCATTCCACATGCGTCCAAAAGATACTGTACGTGTTGTGGTTGGTGTTATATTAGCAAACACATCAAAAGGTGCAGATGCTGATGGTACTTCAGAAGACGTTGCTGAATTGGTTGCTAAAGATAAATTTGCTCAAGAAGTTTATGACAATAACTTTAGAGCTCCTCAACCTCCAGAAAGAGCTGCGATTACTAATGTTACACCTTTAAATAATGCTATAAAAATTTCTTGGGACAGCACTTCAGAAATGTCTATAGACAATTATGAAAAAGGTCTCGACTTTATGGGTTACAGATTATATCGCGCACGTCGTACTAACTTAGATACTTTTGACGTAGACGAAATAAGCAAATCACAACAATATCCATCAGGTAAGGGTGCATTTGGCTGGAAGGAAATCGCTTCATGGTCAATTAATACTCCTTTCTTAAAATCAGTAAAACGCGGTGGCAAAAATCCTAACGATCTTTATACACCATTTATTGATTCAATGAGAGTACTTGGTCCAATGACAGATGCTAATGGCAATATTACAGACACAATGGCTATCTCAGTTATGAGAATTTGCCGTGGTTGTATCATGTATCCAGATAGTATAACAAGTGAATTACTTAAAAATGCTGCCGATGCTTCGCTTAGAGGAAGAATTGTTCCAATACTTGCAGCAATCGATACATTACCACTAAGAAGACCTTGGGGCAATTTATTCTATGGTTTAGTAGACCAAAGCAAATTACCTATGGTTTATTCAAAAGATAATAAAAATGAAAGAATATTTAAAGAAGCTATGGTTGGTACAGCAACTCTCAATCGTGCTCTTTTAAAATTCAATCCTTTATTCTTCAAGCCAAAGACAGTATCTATAACAGCAACAGAATTTGCAGCTATTCCAAAAGATGGCTACAAATATAAAATTGTAGGTACTGATACTACTTCTATTTTAGAAGAATATTACAATAGAAATACTTATACAAAATTTGAAGATGGAGCCGAAACAAAATATACTATTGAAGTATGGCGCCCATTATCAGTTTCAGAAATGTTGAAAGATTCTAACCATACAAAAATTGTATTAGACTCTTTATATTCATTCATCCAAACAGGTAGAGTAAAAGTAGATTTTCCACAAATCGAACAATCAGAATTTGTAAGAAAAAATATTATTGCTCCATATATGGCTTCTGTAACAAGAAATAGAACATATATTGATATTGGCGATGATAATGAAGACGGTACAATCACTTACGACGAAGATCCTTCAAAGACAGAAAAGATCTTGAACAACGTTACTTACTACTATAAAGTATTATCTTTTGACGAAGGTGATTATCAACAACCAACACCTATAAAAATTAACGAAGCCTTCCCAGGTCTTCCAAACTTAACTGAAGCAACAGCTTTGAATTCAAGAGTAGGCGACTATTCTAAATTGGAAGTAGTTTATCAAGATAAAGACAAATTAGGTGGTTTGTATAATTTCCAATTCTTTGCATTAGATCCAGAAAGATTGACTCAATTGTTCGGTGGTCATGAATTTGAATTGGAATTTAATCCAACATGGAACTTTAGTGAAATTACTTTCCCAGGCCGTCCTGAATCACAAAAGAGTCAATATGGCTTGTATCAGTCAAATATGAAATTGACAGACTTGACAACAAACGAAGTATTATATAATGGCAATACTTTCTACGAAACAGCACCATGTCAATTCGACTTGCGTGGAATGTTTACAGAAAAATCATTTACATATGTATTTGCTGATTCAGTTGTAATCGACACATTGCAAGACGGAAGAATTGTGAAGAGTGAATTTGGTTTGAGAGATAACCGTGATATCAGAGTTCGTTCAGGTAAATATTTCTCTGGCGATTTCTTAAATCCTGGTTATTGCTACACAGGTTCGATGCAACCACCAGCATTAGGTGCATTAGGATTTAGCTTCGACTTTACAATGCAACAATTTGGCGGCTGGTATCGTCCAGATGCAGCTACAAAAGCTTCAGGTGTAACAGCAGCTACTCCAATAGGATTTATTGATGATCCAGCTCAAACAAATGCAGATATTATTATGACAACTCAGAATATGGGTTCAGCATTGTTGGGTCGCGAGTTTAGCGTAGTTTATCCTTGGTTCGATGAAGATGCTTCATTCAACAATGGTCCTGGTAAATATGAGTTAGAATTCTTGCCTGGTGGCGAAGAAGAAATAACTGTAGTATATGGTCCTGAAAAAACTAAAAAGACAAAAACATTTAAAGCAAAATACTATAATGTTAAATTAGTTAATAAGATATCATTCAATAGACCAGCTCCAGAAAGAGAAGATGTCGATTCAGTAGCAGTTACATATCCATTGGAAATGCCACATTTGACAATTGCTCCACTTCTACCAAGCACAGATCCAAATCGTGCAGTAAGAATGTATCCAGACCCACGTAACTTATACTATACAAATAATAAAAATACAAATGAATTTATTGGTAAGTTTAATATGTGCGCATTTGGATGGGTAGATGCAAGAACAGCAACTTCACTTCAATTGCAAAACACATATGCTCGTCCAATTGGCGATGAATATGATAAGAGAGATGCTTCTATTGGTACTCAAGGAAGATATTACTTATCAGCTCAAGCAGTAGATGGCAGTGAAGTAATCGACTTTACACACATTATTAATATTGCTGGTGTTCAATATGTAATTGACTATGCTAATAAAGGAAGACGTGGAACAAGTGGTAAGATCATCGATTCAGATCCAAACTTTAAGTATACAGAAGACTTTAAAGTTGGTGATAAACTCGAATTCTCAACATTTGGTGGTGCATTAGGTATGCCATTGCCAGGCGCTAAAGTTCGTGTAAAAGTTAGCGAAGGCGAAAACAAAGGCAAAAAATATACAGACAATATACTTGATCAAATATCTATAGTACCAAATCCATACTATATTTCGCATCAAGAACAAGCTTCACCATACGACGCAAAGATTTTATTTACACGCTTACCAAAGCAATGTAAAATTGAAATCTATACAATTACTGGCGATAAAGTAGTTACAATCAACCATGACGAAGTAAGTTCAGATTCACCTGCTCAAGTACAAATTTGGGATTTACTCTCAAAGAACGGACAAAGAGTATCAAGCCAAACATTTGCAGCTTTGATTACTACTCCGGATGGAGCACAAACAATTAAGAACTTCTCTGTTATCGTTGGTGGTTTTAGAGTATTTGGTGAATAAAACTAATAAACCGGAGAGTATATCTCTCCGGTAATTAAATGCGAAAGATTTAAATGGAGATTAAAATGAAAAAATTATTATCAATAATAACTATATTTACTTTCTTCTTTTTAGCATTATCAAACTCTAATGCTGAAAATGATGGAGCTATGGGTTCATCAAAAGGCGGTGACTTCCGTAAAGTTGGTGCTGCTGGCTCTCAATTCCTAAAAATTGGTATTGGTGCTCGTGGTACAGCTATGGGAGCTTTTTCATCCGTTACTAATGACTTGTCTTCGATCTACTGGAATCCAGCTGGATTGGCAGACGTTAAAATGATGATGGCTGATGTTTCATACACACAATGGATTGCTGATTTTAAGCACAATTTTGCTGCTTTATCTCTTCCAGTGAGCAAAGATTTTACTATTGCTGCTCATATGATTTCATTTGCCAGCGAAGATATTCCAATTACTACTATTGATAAACCAACTGGTACCGGTGCTTCTTATACTGTTGAAGATTTAGCTTTAGGCTTGACTTTTGCAGGTTATTTGACAGACCAATTCTCTTTTGGTATCACTGCAAAATATATCAATAATGGTATTTCAAATCTTACTGCTTCAGGTTTGTCTTTTGATATTGGTACTATGTATCAAACAGGTATCCAAGGTATTAAATTAGGATTTGCTATCACTAATTTGGGTACTGAACAAAAATATCAAGGCCAAGAATTGAAAACTTATCGCAAATTATATGAACAAACATATTCCAGCCCTATTGATGCTGAATATTTGTCTTGGGCATATAATATTCCTATTGCATTCCGTGCTGGTATCTCTTCAGAAGTATATAATGAAGAAGAACATAAAGTGATTGCTGCTTTTGACTTCATGACATTGTCTGATACTCCTGAACAATATACATTCGGTGCTGAATATACTTGGAAAGAAATTTTATCTCTACGTGCCGGCTACAAATTTGGTCATGATCAATTTGGCTTTAGCGGTGGCGTAGGTGTTAAATACTTTACTGGCGATATGGGCGGTCAAATTGATTATGCTATCTCACCTTCAACTGATTTCGGTTATGTAAATCGCTTGACTGTTTCTTTTGGTGTTAGATAATCAATAATTTGATTTAATTTTAAAATGCCATTTTGTTATGCAAAATGGCATTTTTCTTTTATAAGCCGATAATATTTAATAATTTTGTCTTTTTGTTTTATACTCGGATCCGAAAATGAATATTACTATAATTGGTGCCGGCAAAAGTGGTCTTGCTGCTGCAAAATTAGCAGTTAGCCAAGGTCATAATGTGTTTTTGACTGAATCTAAAGATAAAAGTGCTTATGCTAATAAAATTGAAATTTTAAATCAACTGAATATAAAATATGAATTTGGTGGCAATTCAGAAGCTTCTCTTGCTGAATGTAATCTAATTATTTCTTCTCCGGGTGTGCCTCCAAAAGCATGGATTATTAAGGAAGCTGAAAATAGGCAGATTCCGATAATAAGCGAACTAGAGTACGCTTGCCAATTTATAAATAATCCTATTATTGCCATAACCGGAACAAATGGAAAAACTACCACTACAAGTTTGATAACTCAAATCTTTAATAATTCTGGTAGAAAGGCTGTGAGCGCAGGTAATATAGGAACTCCATTAAGTGAATTGGTCGGCAAATTGCAAGATGATACCGTGATTGTTGCCGAAGTATCAAGTTTTCAACTCGATAGAGTTAAACATTTCCGACCGGAAGTAGCATTAATTTTGAATTTATCACCAGATCATTTATACTATCATGGTGATATGGAAAGTTATTCACAAGCCAAGTTTAAAATTTCTTTGAATCAAAATGAAAAAAATTTGTTAATTTTAAATGGGGACGATTTAGCAACATTGGAAGCTGAGAAGTATTCGAAAGCGCAAATTGCTAAATTTTCGATCAATCCGGTCGAGCGGGGAATATATATAGAAGACGGATTGATCAAATTCAAAGAAATGCATAAAGTGGAGGAATTAATGCCGGTAAGCGAACTAAGCCTTCCTGGTATTCACAACGCATACAATTCGATGGCTGCGGCCCTAGCTGCGCGCGCTTTCGAAATTCGTAATGAGAACATACGCGACAGCCTCATGAGTTTTTCCGGGGTAGAACACCGTCTTGAATTTGTTAGAAGTATCAATGGAATTGATTTTGTAAACGATTCGAAAGCAACAAATATTAATGCAACATGGTTTGCATTATCCAGCTATTCCAAACCACTAATTTGGATAGCAGGTGGAAGAGGAGACTCCAACGATTATAGTTTATTAGATAATTTAGTACAAAAGCATGTCAAATCAATTATTGCAATTGGTGAAGAATCTGATGCCATTTTCAACCATTTCTGCTTGCTCAAGAGATGTATAAAAGCATCTGACATGAATGAAGCAGTAAAAGAAGCATATAATGAAGCAGAAGCTGGCGATATAGTGCTTTTTACTCCTGCTTGTAAGTCATTTGATATGTTTATGAATTTTGAACATCGTGGCGAAGTATTCAAACAAATTGTAAACGAGCTATAATAATGAAAAAGTATTCTAGCCATGTCGATTGGTTGATTATGCTCCCTACGATAGGGATGATGTTCTTTAGTTTAGCTTTTGTTTATTCTGCTAGTGCTACATTTGCAGAAACAAAACTTGGAGCTGCTGAAAAGCTGTTTATGAACCATTCTATCAGAGTATTGATTGCATTTGTTGTAATGCTTTTGTTTGCAAGAATTGATTACCACATTTGGAAAAAAATATCAAAACATTTTATACTATTGTCAATTGCACTATTGGCAGTTGTTTTAGCAATTGGTTCTGCCGCTCATGGTGCAGCCAGATGGCTCGATTTAGGACCATTTAGTTTTCAACCGTCCGAATTAGCCAAGTTTGCTTTAGTTCTTCATTTTGCCCGTTTATTAGCAGACAAACAAGAGTTTATAAAAGATTTTAAACGAGGATTCCTTCCATTTATGATTTGGTTGCTGGCTGTATGTGGATTGATTGCAATGCAGCCTAATCTATCAACAACTGCTTTAATTTTCTTTATTGGTTTTTCGATGTTGTTTATTGGAAATACAAATCTACTGCATTTGTTGACTACCTTGACACTTATGGTAACTGGATTAGCAGTGTTTGCAGTTTCAGCAACATACAGAATGAATAGAATTATGGCATTCTTAGGAATGGGAGACGGTAGCTCTCAAGTCGAAACTGTTAATTATCAATTAAATCAGGCATTGATAGCAATTGGCAATGGTGGGCTCACCGGAGTAGGGCCAGGACAAAATCGTCAAAGCCATTGGTTTCTTCCAGAATCATATGGAGATTTTATTTTCTCGATAATCGGGGAAGAATATGGATTTATTGGTATAATTCTAATCATATTTGCCTTTGGACTAATTTTTTGGAGAGGAATGCTCATAGCCAAAAAAGCGCCAGACGATTTTGGTTACTTTTTGGCTGTAGGAATAATAGTAACTTTCGCATTTTATGTTTTCGTTAATGCGGGAGTAAATACTGGATTGCTACCAACCACAGGTGTACCAATGCCATTTATCAGCTATGGAGGTACAGCTGTAATAATATATGCAGGCGCTATCGGTGTTTTATTAAATATTTCTGCCCAAGCCGGAGTATTACCTAAATCAAATATTTCTGCATACGATCATTTAAATATAAAAACTGAAAGTAATTAATATGAGAAAAAACGAAAAAATAAAGACTTTGCTTTTGCCTTTTGTATTCTTTTTGCTGTTTTTGTTGAATATATTTATCGGCAGATATGAATATTCATATCCCAATTTAATTGTTGTATTGGGATTGTTATTGGCAGATTCAAATTGGATATTTGTTAAAGATATTGATGCAAAGCCTAAAAAAGCACAAATGCTAAAGAAATTAGGATATTTAGTAACCGGTATTGGTTTTGTCTGGATATTTCTAACTTGGTTGTTTTAAGAGTTAAGTTACATAAAATGAAAAACTCCTCTGTGGGACGTTCAGAGGAGTTTTCTTTTACATTGTAGCAGTTAGGTAAGTACCTTTTCTGACTTTTTTGTCTAAGACAGCGATAAAATAATTATATGAATACTTATCCTCTTTAATATCTGTCTTGACAAATATGTAAGCATTATTAAATCTAATATCCTTTTTTAAATTTTCGTAAGCTTCAAGAGCATCTGTAAAACTTACGCTAGAATCAACAATGCTAATTGCTTTTCTAGGGACGCATATCGGTTTTGAATCTGTCGAGTAACCAAACATGTACTCTTGACCAAATTTAAGACTGATATCGTTAGTTCCCCTAATGAAGCCTTCTACTTTGACGTGAGACAATCCTAAACCGTCTATCTCTTTTGCCGCCTGATAAGAGAGATCCAGAATTCGGCTTCTGATATGTGGACCTCTGTCGTTGATTCTAACCAAGACAGACTTTTCGTTGTCGAGATTAGTAACCCTGATAATAGTTCCGAACGGAAGTTTCCTGTGCGCCGCGGTTAATTGATTCAAATCGAATCTTTCGCCGCTCGCTGTTTTCCGATTTTGAAACCTATGTGCATAATGCGAGGTTTTTCCGGAAAACTCGATTATATAATCCGAAGATTTGTCAATATCTTCGAGTAAGACCTCTCGTTGGTCTTGATTGATGATTTCATTTGTCACGCTGCCTTTTTCATCGGCAACACCCGCCATCACAAGAAACTGTATCGAGATCAGAACTATCACCGGAAGCACATACTGCCATACGCTCATTATTTGCTTTATGGCTTTAGACATACTTTTCGGCATGGAGTTCTTCACTCCTATATTAATTAAACAACTTATTCGAGCAAAGCATTTTAGCTTCGCTAAGTTTATTTCTTGCCTTTTCCTCCTTTCAATGTACGAAAAATTTCTTCTTATTTTTTATAAGTCGATAATTTTAAAAAAATTATCAACGCACAGCAAACAAACTTATTGCTTTTTTGCTTAAATTTAAAATTAATGATTAAAAGTTAATAAAAATTTAATGCAAAAATAATTTATTGCGACCGTAATAGCATTTCTAATGCTTTGTTATATATAGTGCTTGCAGAAATATTGATCATGCAGTCAAATGTTCCGATTGGACATTTATTTGAGCCGTGTATTCTGCAGGGCTTGCATTTTAATGAATTGTCTTCTACAACAATATCCTTTTTTCCCCTTGGTGCAAATCCAAATTTTGGTGATGTTGCTCCAAATATTGCTATTGTTGGACAATTGACTAATCCTGCAAAATGTATTGGTGAACTATCATTTGTTATTAATAAATTGGAATTTGATAAAAGATATATTGTTTGTGGAATACTTGTGAGCCCACATAAATTAATCCCTTGCATTTCTTTGGTAAAATCCAAGTCTGATTGAGCACCAATTATAAAAAGATTAGGAGTGATATTTGAAAGCATTTTGGATAGTTCGGCAAATCTTTCCGGAAGCCAACGTTTGGTGAACCAAACTGAACCTGGGGCAATGCATATAATAGGACTTGATTTGTCAATATTCAAATTGTTATAAAAGTCTGCTTCTTTGGATGAAAATTGGATGTTTGGATATATTTCTTTACAATTATCATCAAATGCAGATAGTAACGAAAGATTTCTTTCGACTTCATGTATTTCAGAACTATACTTAACTGTTTTAGAGTATAAAAATGAAAGGGCATTTTTATCGAAACCGACAGAAAAAGTTGGATTTGATAAATAAGTCAAAACCGAACTTCTTGCAGACCTGTGGGGAGTAATAATGCAGTCTGTATTATATTTTTTTATTTCAGATGCAAGATGAAATATTCCTCTCAAACCTTTGTGCAATCTTCTTTTATCATAAGCAATTATATTATCAATATCTTTGTTTAGAGCTACCATTTCAGATGAAATTGGGGTAGAAACAAAATTAAGCATAGAATTGGGAGCGTGATGCTTTATAGTGCTTGCCAGTGGAAGAGCAAGTGCAATATCACCTATAAAAGCAGTCTGAATAATAGTAATCGACTTGAAGTCCGATAATTTTGATTTTTGAATCATGGCTTACTATGTTTCCAACGTCTATGAAGCCAAGCCCAATGATCAGGGTGGCTGATGATAGCATTTTCAAGTATTTTAGTATGACGTTCTGTTAGTATTTCAACAGCTTTATGAGTATCCTCCATCTCAATAAGATCATCAAATTTAATTTCTTGGAGAGTTACTTCATAGCTTGCATCAGCTTGGCGAACAGCAAACCCCATAATAATAGGTACTTTAAATTTAAGTGCAATTTCAGCTGGAGCTTCGTAGGTAGAAGCTTTGCGTCCAAAGAAATCGATAAATACATCTTTATCTTTTTGGGCAGCCTGATCGGCAAGCAAAGCAATAGCTTCATTATTTTTAATAGATTTGAGCATAACTCTGGCAGCTTTGTCCATACGAATAATTTTGTTGCCGCCTCGAGTTCTGAAT
>CAZBNQ010000059.1:0-11577 GCA_964493035.1 uncultured Hyphomicrobiales bacterium
AGCTCTTATTAAAGCATTTGTAATACTTAATGTAGTGTTACTCGGCGCAGCAGCTTCTGTTTATGCAGAAAGAAAAGTCTCTGCTTATATTCAAGATCGTATTGGACCTAATAGAGTTGGTCCATTCGGATTGTTGCAGCCTTTTGCAGACGTATTTAAATTATTTATGAAAGAAGATGTGGTACCAGCTGCTGCAGATAAATTTTTTCATAGAATAGCGCCAATTATATCATTGGGTGTCGCAATTGCGGTTTATGCGGTTATTCCTTTTGCAAATTATATTGATATTGGTGATAAAAGGATCTATTTAGGTTTGGCACCAAATGTAAATATTGGTTTGCTCTTTATTCTGGCAATGACATCAGTTGGTGTTTATGGTATTACTTTAGCCGGCTGGGCATCAAACAATAAGTATTCTCTTTTAGGTGGCTTGCGCTCTGCAGCTCAGATGATTTCTTATGAATTATCAATGGGTCTTGCTCTTATCGGAGTAATTTTGATGAGCGGATCTTTTTCTTTGAATGATATTGTAGCTCAGCAAGAAGGTTGGAGATGGAACATTTTTTTCCAACCACTAGGCTTTATTATATTTCTTGTATCTTCCTTTGCAGAAACTAATCGTGCTCCATTCGATCTTCCAGAAGCAGAGCCTGAATTAGTTGGTGGATTTAATACCGAATATACCGGTATGAAGTTTGGTATGTTTTTCCTCGCTGAATATGCAAATATGGCTACAGCTTCTGCATTTATTTCATTAATGTATTTTGGTGGCTGGCAATTGCCTTTCCCCGCTGATGCAATTGGTTTGATGCCAGGTACTTGGCAATTAGCATTAGCACAAGCTGCAATATTCTTTGCTAAAATTATTTTCTTTGTATTATTCTTTATCTGGGTTAGATGGTCAATTCCTCGCTTCAGATACGATCAATTAATGAGTTTAGGATGGAAAGTGCTTTTGCCGCTTGCATTGCTGAATGTTATTTTAACTAGTATCGGCGTGTTGATTTTTAAATAATTGCTAAAGGATAATTATGAACGTTAAAAGTAATATTGAAGCTAATAGATTATCATTCTGGGAAGAATTATATATACCCGAAATTGCTCGTGGGCTTGGACTTACATTAAAAAGAATGTTTAAGCCAAAAATGACTCGTCAGTATCCTGAAGAAAGATGGGAACCTACAGGATCTTATAGAGGCCGCCCGGTTTTAGTCGAAGAAGAAGGTACTGAAAGATGTGTTGCTTGCGGTTTATGTTCCAGAGTTTGTCCTGCACTTGCTATTGAAGTACAAGCTGCAGAAACAGATCTGAACAAAGAAAGATTTCCTGCGAAATTTGAAATTAATATGCTCAGATGTATTTATTGCGGTTTTTGCGAGGAAGTTTGTCCCGAAGAAGCTATCGTTATGAGCAAAGACTATGAATTAGTTTTTGCCAGCCAAGAAGAAGCAATCATGGACAAACCAAGATTATTGACTCCTGTAGCCGTACTTCAAGATAGATTAGAATTTCTAAGGCAATACAGATAGAATATTCATTATTAAAAATAAACCCAAAAGTTTAATCGCTTTTGGGTTTATTTTTTTATTTGAATCAATATTTATATTTGATAGAGTCTAATCATTTCTCTGTTATGAGCATCTTCTTGATTTTCGCCATAAACTACAACTACTCTATCGCCTGCTTCTAATAATTTATGCTTAAGAAGATGTTCGCTAATATATTCAGAATGATTTTCAATATCGAAATTTTCCATAAAAGATGGTTCGCATCCCCACACAAAATTCAATCTTCTATAAGTATTTAAATTATTTGTCAATCCAATTATCGGAATTTTAGGTCGATATTTGGCAATACTTTTTGCAGTTTGAGTATTTGTAGTGAGTGTAACTATAGCTTTAGCACTAATTTGCTCGGCTAAAAGTACAGAAGCTCTTCCTAATGCATCGTAAACGTCGTCATTGTATTGAATATGAGCAAAGTATTTATCTCCCTGCTCAAGAATATGATCTTCGACAGTTTTTGTGATAATATTCATATATTGAACAGCTTCGAAAGGATAAGTACCAACGCTTGTTTCGCCACTAAGCATAACGCAATCTGTACCGTCATAGACAGCATTGGCAACATCACTTGCTTCAGCACGAGTCGGACGAGGATTACTTATCATAGACTCAAGCATCTGAGTAGCTGTAATCACAGGTTTGCCCTGATTATTACATTTAACGATAATATCTTTCTGAATAATAGGAACTAATTCAGGAGGCATTTCCAAACCTAAATCGCCACGAGCTATCATTATAGAATCACATTCACTAATTATTTCATCTACGTGTTCTAATGCTTCAGGTCTTTCAATTTTTGCAACAACTCCGACTTGCTTGCCAAAAATCTTCATAGCTGTCTTTAATTCCAAAATATCTCTAAGAGATCTGACATAAGACAAAGCAACAGCATCAATATCGCAGCTCAGACCAAAACGCAAGTCTTCAACATCCTTTTCACTCATTGCCGGAGCAGAAAATGAACTGCCTTGGCATATAATTCCTTTATTACTTTTGAGCTTCCCGCCTTTTTCGACGACTGTAATTATTTCGTTAGATGTTACTCTTTTAACTTTCAAAATAATATAACCATCATCTAGTAATAAAGTATTTCCTGGCTTTACGTCTAAAACAATATGTGAATAATTAGTAGAAACACATTCTGAATTTCCTAATTGAGTTTTGTCTGTAGTGATTCTAAATTCTTGACCATTTTCAAGTTCAGCAAAATCATTTTCAAATTTGCCAATTCGGATTTTCGGACCTTGAAGATCTTGAAGAATAGCAATTTGTTTTCCGACAATATCGCATGCACTGCGAATATTGGCGATAGTTTCTTTGTGCTGGTCATAAGTGCCATGCGAAAAATTTAAACGAGCAATATCCATCCCACAGTCTATAAGCTTTATCAAATTTTCGACACTCGATGAAGCCGGACCGATAGTACAAATAATTTTTGTCTTGCTATGAGCCATTTTTTTCAAATCTATGTTAAACATTTGTTTAATGAAGTTAAATATTTATTTTTATTGGGAAATAAATTATGATTAATCGTAAATTCTTGAAATATTAACAATTCCGATCATTTTTTACTTTTGTTAAATTATTCTTCATTGAAAATATATAAACCATCATTACGTTTAAAAAGCTGTTTTTATAACATTTAAAATAGAAAAATGAGATTAATATATACAATTGTTATTATCTTTGCATCAAGTATTAGTTTGTATTCACAAACTATGCAAGATAGTATCCAAAAGCAGATTGAATATTTAAGCTCTAAATTCAAATATATATTGCAAACTTCATATACAAATCATAAAGATTCAATCGACTTAGTAAAAGTTTCTGACGAAGCTTTCAGAAATATGTTAAGATCTATGGATAATCAAAGCGCTTACTTTAGCAGTGAAGAAATGAAGAAACTTAATGAAATTAATGCTGGCGAAGGTAAGGGCAGCGGTTTGCAAGCTTTTTTCATTTCTGATTCGCTTAGATTGGTTTCTATTGCTCCTCATTCTCCTGCAGAAAAAGCAGATTTCAAACGTGGAGATATTATTCTATTTATCAATAATATAAGCTGCGAACTTAAAAATAACGAAGAAATTACCAAAATTTTGAATTCTGATAGTGGTTCAGTCCTTAATATTATCGTAAAACGAGATGCGAATTTAATAGAAAAAAAGATAATAATTGATGAAATACCTCTAAGTTCTGTTTCTTCAAGTTATATTATTCCAAATTCAAATATTGCTTATGTGGGATCAATTAGATTTACAAAGCATGCAGATGAGGAATTATCTAAGAAAATAACTGAGCTCATTTCATCAGGTGCAAAATCTTTAGTACTTGACTTCAGAGGTAATCCAGGTGGATATTTAGATCAGGTAAATATGTTTTTAGATAGGTTCGTACCAAAAGATGTTGATTTGACCAGAATAAAAGCTTCAAACAAGCAATATAATCAATCTTTTAAATCGACTGATAAGGATGACTTTTGCAATTTACCATTAATTGTATTGATAGATAAAGCTTCTGCTTCGGCAAGTGAAATTTTTGCCGGAACTATTCAAGATTTAGATAGAGGTATTGTAGTTGGCGAAAGATCTTATGGCAAGGGCACTGTGCAAAAAATGTGGAATATTAACGACGGAAGTGGATTTAAGCTTACAATTGGAGAATATCTTACTCCTAGCGGTAGAGTAATTCAAAAAGATGCACTTCAGAGTCCTGAATCTATGCTCGATCCTGCATTAAAATTATCGTCTAATGCTGATACTTATAATCAATTATTAAAAGTTCTTCAAGAAAGTGGTGGAAAAGCTACTTTGCCGATTTATAAATCAAAATCTGGAAGATCACTCATTGGTGGTGGCGGTGTATTCCCAGATTATACAGTAAATCAGGATACTTCAACAATTTTAAGTAAAGTCCAAACTCAAAAAGGTATTTTTTTTGAATTCTCTTTGAAGTACTTCAAAGAGAATCCATCAGCTTTTTCTAATTTTAATAGTATCGAAAAGTTTTTAGAAAAATTCATAGTTGATGATAATATTTTGGATAACTTCAAACAATTTTCGATAAGTAAAAATATTTGGAACGATAGCTATTATAAAGTCGATAAAGAAAATATTAGAGTATTATTGAAATGTAATATTGCCCATATTTTATGGGATAATATTGGTTTTTATTCAGTAAAATCATACGAAGATAAAGTTTTAAAAACGGCATTAAGTAAAATGCCTGAAACAGTTAATATTTCATTTAATAAATAGAGGGATTATATGAGTAAAGGTAAAAAAATACTACTTTGGGTTTTGGCACTCGTTTTAATGTTAGGTAGTGCTATTTATCAGAGAATGACAGGCCCGACTCATCCAAAAAGAGTTAGTGCTGTGGTTTCTGGGATCGAAGTTAAAACAAAATTAGAGCGTAGCTACGATGGCGATGACGATATGCCCATCGTTGTATCGGCAGACAGCAAAGTCAAAGCTAAGCTTATATACAAACGCTATCCTACAAATGAAGAATGGACAACAGTTGAAATGAAACGCGAAGGCGAATATTTAAAATCAGCTGTTCCTCATCAAGCTCCTGCCGGCAAGGTTATGTATAACGTTATTTTGATCGGCGAAAATGGAGATCAGGTATTCCTATCAGACGCTCCTGTTGTAACTAGATACAAAGGCAAGGTACCCGGATTTATTCTAATACCACATGTCTTATGTATGTTTTTGGCAATGGTATTTTCATTAAGAACCGGTATCACATTTTTCAGCAAAGAAGATAGTACATTCAAATTAGCATTATTTACAACAGTATTGTTCTTAATTGGTGGATTCATTCTCGGTCCTCTTGTTCAAAAATATGCATTTGGAGCTTATTGGACCGGATTTCCATTTGGAACAGACCTAACAGATAATAAAACTGCTGCATCACTTCTATTTTGGTTGATTGCTCTATGGAGACTAAAAGTAAATCCAAACCAAAGAGGATGGGCATTATTGGCTGCCATTGTTATGTTTGGTATTTATCTTATACCACACAGTATGTTTGGATCACAATTAGATTATTCACAAGTTCCTCAAAATTAAAGGTGATTTTATGAAAAAGGATATGGGAGCAAAACCACTTATCTATCCTAATCCTGTGCTATTAATAGGTACCTATGATGCTGAAGGCAAACCAAATGCCATGACAGCATCGTGGGGCGGTATTTGCTCGAGCGAACCACCTTCTATTGCGGTATCTGTTAGAAAATCCAGATATACTTATAATAATCTGATTTTAAATAAGGAATTTACAATCTCAATACCAAGCGAAGATTACGTACGCGAAGCTGATTATTGTGGAATTTATTCCGGGAAAAATGAAAACAAGTTTGAGGAATTAAAATTGACAGAAGTGAAATCACAATATGTCAATGCTCCTTATATTGATGAATTTCCAATTATTTTGCATTGCAAAGTATTACATGTTTTCGAATTAGGAATTCACACTCAATTTGTAGGTGAAATTTTAAATACCAGTATAGATACTTCGGTATTGAATGAATTAGGCAAACCGGATATTAACAAAATAAAACCAATAATTTATGATGTTTCAGAAAAGGCATATCATAGTATAGGATCAGAATTAATAAAAGGATATTCGACACTTAAGAAATCTTAAGATAAGGAAAAGTAAAGATGAACAATTTTGTTTTTTATAATCCGACAAAAATACTCTTTGGCAAAAATCAAATTCAATTGCTTGGCAAAGAGATGAAATCTAATAATGTAAAAAAAGTATTGATTTTGGCAGGTGGTGGCTCAATTAAACAAAATGGAGTCTATGACACAACTATCAAAACTTTAAACAAAGAAGGAATCGAATCGGTTGAAGTTTGGGGCGTAAGACCAAATCCAACTTTAGATCATGCCAATGAGGCTATAGAAGTAGCAAGAGATAATAATGTAGATGCAATTTTGGCTATCGGTGGTGGAAGTGTGATTGATGAATCAAAATCAATAGCTGCAGGATTTTATTTAGAAAATCTGTGGGATGTTTTCGAAAAGAAAGCAATAATCGAGAAAGCTCTTCCTATATATACAATTCTGACACTATCGGGCACATGCTCTGAAATGGATCCATTTGCAGTATTATCTAATGAAGCTGAACAAAAAAAATGGGGTATGGGTTCTCCCCTATTATTCCCTAAAGTTTCAGTAATTGATCCAAGCATTCAAATGAGTTTGCCTTGGCATCAAACAGTGAATGGTGGCATTGATGCTATCTCGCATACAATGGAATTCTATTTTTTAGGAACTAACGAAGAAATCACCATATCGATGGATGAAGCGATAATTAATACAATAATCAAATCAATCGATGCCTTACAGGCTGAAGGAAATGATTATTCTGCCAGATCTAATTTAGCTTGGTGTGCTACATTGGCTTTGAATGGCAATTCCGGAGTGGCACTTAAAGGTGGAGATTGGGCTTCGCACCGTATCGAACATGGTATTTCGGCATTGCATCCCGAAGTTGCTCATGGAGCTGGACTCGCAGTAGTATTTCCAAATTGGATCAAATATTGTGCATCAGAAAATCCATCTCAGTTCAAACGATTTGCAGAAAAAATCTGGAATTGCGACAATATTGATGATGCAGTCGAAAAAATGAAATCGAAATTCAGTGCTTGGGGCGCTCCAACCACTCTTAGAGATTTAAAAATTGAAAAAAGTGAAATTGAAGCAATTGCCGATAATGCATTGAATATTGGAAATTTAGGTGCAGTCAAGCCTTTGACTAAAGATGATGTGATTAAAATTCTTGAATTATCTTATTAAATTTATTTGGTAGAGTCGCAAAAAGTTCTTAATTTTGTAACTCAAAAGTTTTGGTCAAGTCCCGTGCGGCTAAGTCAGACCCAACCCCGCCAGGTCCGGAAGGAAGCAACGGTCAGTTTGTTCTTAGGGTGCCACGGTCAACTTGACCTCTTTTTTTTTATACTTGCCTAAATTATTTCTTGGATATTCCAAAATTCTTTTTTAGATTTAATCGAAAATATGATGATTATGAAAATAATCCGATAAAATTTGTTTGATATATTTAGTTTTATCAACATACATGGAGCACAAATGACAGATAGTTATGGGTTTTTATCTGTTAAAGTCAAATCTCTATTCCTTTCGATTATTTTTTTGACAAGCACAAGTCTCTCTTACGCCGGCGAAGCTGACCTAAAAGTACCGGCACAAGTCAAAGAAAGCCCACTTTTGTATTGGGGATTGCTAATATGCATATTAGGTATGCTCTTCGGAATAACTAGCTTCTACAAATTAAAAAAGTTAAAAGCACACTCTTCAATGCTTGAAGTTGCTGAAATTATTTTTGAAACTGCAAAGACATATTTAATCCAACAAGGGAAATTTATTGCATTTCTATTTTTATTCATTGGTGGCGCTATAGCTTTTTATTTCGGAATACTTAGAGATTTTTCTTGGCTCACTGTGCTTGTTATTATTGCATGGACAATAGTTGGCATTTTGGGTTCTTACGGTGTTGCATGGTTTGGAATTAGAGTAAATACATTAGCCAATAGTCGTATGGCATTCGCCTCATTAGAAAAAAAGCCGTTGAAATTATTAAACATACCTTTGAGCGCAGGAATGAGCATTGGTGTGCTTTTGATTTGTGTTGAGCTTATAATGATGCTGATTATCCTTTTGTTTGTTCCTGGCGATTTTGCAGGTTATTGCTTTATTGGATTTGCTATTGGTGAATCTTTAGGTGCTTCGGCACTTAGAATTGCTGGCGGTATTTTTACTAAGATTGCTGATATCGGCTCCGATCTTATGAAAATTGTATTTAATCTTAAAGAAGACGATCCTTCTAATCCGGGTGTGATAGCAGACTGCACCGGCGATAATGCCGGGGATAGTATTGGTCCTACTGCCGACGGTTTCGAAACTTATGGCGTTACAGGTGTTGCTTTGATCAGCTTTATTCTTTTAGGTATTGCTAATTATGATCCGCAAACTAATTCAATGTCTGCTCTTGTTGCTAAATATCAAACTGAATTGATCATTTGGCTATTCACTATGAGAATTGCAATGATTGGTTCTTCAATTTTTGCTTATTGGATTAATGGTTTTATTTCTAAAATTAGATACGAAAAGAAGGATACTCTTGATTTTGAAATACCTCTCACCTATTTGGTTTGGATTTCATCTATTTTATCAATTATTTTGACTTATGCAATTAGTTATTTGCAATTGTCCGGCTTAGAAGATAAAAATGGAAATTTGACCAATTTATGGTTGGTAATCTCTTCAATTATTAGTTGTGGTACTTTAGGTGCTGCTTTAATCCCTGAACTAACAAAAGCATTTACCAGCCCAAAATCCAGACACACTCGTGAAGTTGTTGTATGCGGTCGCGAAGGTGGTCCGTCACTTACTATCCTATCTGGATTAGTATCCGGTAATTTCAGTGCATTTTGGAAGGGTATGGTCTTTATACTTCTTATGTTTTTAGCGTATGTATTTAGTGGTATGGGGTTAGATAATTATTATCTAAATTATCCATCAATTTTTGCTTTTGGCTTAGTTGCTTTCGGATTTCTTGGCATGGGACCTGTAACCATTGCTGTCGATTCTTATGGTCCGGTTACTGATAATGCACAATCCATATATGAATTATCATTGATAGAAACTAAACCGGGAATTGAAACTGAAATTGAAAAGGATTTTGGATTTACCCCAAATTTCGAAAAAGCAAAGAAATATTTAGAAGAAAATGACGGTGCTGGTAACACTTTCAAGGCTACTTCTAAACCTGTGTTGATTGGAACAGCGGTTGTAGGTGCTACTACAATGATTTTCTCCTTGATTTTAGTGCTTCAACATTCGCTTGGAATAAAACCTGAACTGGTTTTAAATTTACTCAATCCTTGGAGTATTCTCGGATTTATTGCCGGTGGTTCGGTTATATATTGGTTTTCTGGTGCATCAATACAAGCAGTTACTACTGGTGCTTATAAAGCAGTTGAGTATATAAAAGCTAACATAAAACTCGATGATAAAAGTGATAAAAAAGCCTCAATTGAAACATCTAAGGAAGTTGTTAAGATATGTACAAGATATGCACAACAAGGCATGTTTAATATCTTTATTGCAGTATTTCACTTTGCCTTAGCATTTGCATTCTTCTCATCCTCCACACAATCAAACGCAGCACCTGCAAGCTTTTTTGTCAGCTATTTGATTTCGCTTGCAATTTTTGGCTTGTTCCAAGCAATATTCATGGCAAATGCTGGCGGATGTTGGGATAATGCAAAAAAAATCGTGGAAGTAGAACTACATGAGAAAAATACTGATTTGCACGCTGCAACTGTTGTAGGTGATACTGTTGGCGATCCTTTCAAAGATACAGCTTCGGTAGCACTCAACCCAATAATCAAATTTACAACACTATTTGGCTTATTGGCTATGGAAATTGCGATTCAAGAGACATTTGTGCCTTATGCACCATATATTGGTTCTGCATTTTTATTGATTGCATTGATTTTTGTTTATAGATCATTCTATTCGACAAGAATTACTACCGATAAGAAATAGTGCATTTTAAAATAATATAAGAGGCTCTACTAAACTTATTTTAAGTTATAATAGAGCCTCTTTTGTATATATTCTAAGATTAATTCAATCCGCAGGAGCCACCTTGGCAGCCGCCGGGCATACCACAAGGTGCAGGCGGATCTAATTTAATTTTGAAAGATGTCGAAATGCTTGCAGCACTCATTATTTTCTTATAGTCTTTTGATTGGCAATTAGGACAAATAATGAGTTCTCTATCTTCCTTTGTCTTATGAAAGACTTCATATTTTGTTTCGCATTTTGTACATTTATATGCGTAAATCGGCATAATTTTATTTCCTCAAATTTTTATCAGACAATTCTAAAATTCCGGACATCAAATAAAATATACCCGGAATAAATGCAATATAAAGAATTGCATTATCAATTCCAATCCAGGCAAAAAATAGTAATGCTGCAAATAAATTCAATGCTCCGGATATTATTTCAAAAAACCAGCCTAATATTAAACTAGTTACAAATAATATGACCGGGAAAAACAAAAGCACTTCTGAATTTGATAGTTTTGCAACATCAGGAAAAGATGAGATTAAGGAAAGCAAAATAAACAACAGTAATAATGTCGAAATTATTCTTGCTCCCCATCTGAAAACCAAGACACTCAATTTGCTTTCCATAATTACCTCTTTAAAAAAGTACCGCAGTTTTATTCTGCGGTACTCTTAATTTTTTACTTTATGATTAATTTTTGTATCGTATTGTGATTCTTTGAATTGATCTGCACCAAGTATACACCAGGAGTGAAGTTACTATCGATATTTAGTATTTGTCCTTCACCAATTGACGCAAATGAATGTTCTAATAAAGTATTTCCGATTACATCAATAATTCTGATGCTTACATTTTCATCTTGATTATTGAATTTTATATTAAATTTAGATATAGCAGGATTTGGATAAATAGATACTATATTATCATTCAAATTATCATTTACACTTGTTGTACCATCCAAGACCCAAACTTCTTTAGCAAATCTTATATTATTAACAAATCTTGCTTTTACCTTTAATTTCAAATTATCGGAAAGCTGAACAAAAGAAATTGGATTTCCAGCTTTATTATAATACTTTGTATTAGCATCGACATAATAGAATCTCCCACCCACAACGAGATAATTATTGCCTTTTGCATCAAATGATTTTAGTGAATCAGGATAAGTTTCTCCATCTAATTGTATTTCATGCAAATTGACAAAATTCTTGCCGTCATACATTCCTCTTATTTCTACTAAAGATTTATCAGCAATAGTATTTAATGCAATTACTGAATTTGACTTATCAAATATTTTGGAATAGTATTTCTGACTATATTTTTCATCGTCGATCAATATATCAGAACCAGACTTAGAGCTTACTGTGCCAACTACAGAATAACTATTTGGAATATAGTTA
>CAZBNQ010000060.1:0-11392 GCA_964493035.1 uncultured Hyphomicrobiales bacterium
TAATTTATCATGATTTTTTTATAATTTATTCATAATTCAATTTGGAATTTTAATTACTAAATTTATTAACCTCAAAAAAAGAACTCAGAAGCAAAGCAAACCAATCAAAGCAAAAACTCTATATAAAACAATAGTTTTCTAATAAATTATTTAATAATTTGTTGAGGATAATTTTTTTAATGCAGATCGAAAATGAATTTTCAAAATATTTTCAAGTTTTCCACAAATAATTGAAACTTAATAAAAATGCCTGCGTAATATTGAATGTAAGTTGATTGATTTTGTAAATTTAATTGGGTGTATAAATGAAAAAGATATTACTAAGCAGTATTATAGCAGTATTAATGACTGTTGTATTTTCGAGCCAAATGTTTGCTGCCGACACAGTAAAAGAAGCAAAAATCAAAACAAGTGCTTTCTCTTGGATGTGCAAAAATAAAATTGAAACCGCCGTTAAAGATTTTGATGGTGTCAAATCTGCAGATTTAAACTTGGAAGAAAAAGTTTTAACTGTTAAATTTGATGAAACAAAAATTGACATAGAAAAAATTTCGCAAAAGATCAAAGATCTTGGCTATACAGCAGAATATGTAAAAGAAAAGCCTGCTGATAATAAAGCAGGCGATAAAAACTCAGGTGAAAAAAACCTGATGTCAAATTAAAATATTAATC
Source organism: uncultured Hyphomicrobiales bacterium (assembly GCA_964493035.1). Taxonomy (GTDB): domain Bacteria; phylum Bacteroidota; class Ignavibacteria; order Kapaibacteriales; family UBA2268; genus JAUQWR01. Next base: position 673 of record CAZBNQ010000060.1, read on the forward strand.
CCATAACCAATCCTTTATAAGGATTAGTTTTGCCCCGGATTGAGAGACTCCGGGGCAATTTTTTTATTTGGACCATATTTCAATCAAATTATCTGCATCCTTCGGAACATTTGGATTTGCATTCTTTTCGCTTATTGGATATGACCATCTCATTGGTACATCGCCATTGGGCAAAGTCTTTGTTCTGCGCATATCATGATAAGCCTGTCCTTCGAGGAATAATTGGATAAATTTTTGTTTCAAAATTTCACCAATTTTATCATTTCCTGTATAATTTGCCAATCCGGCTTGAGTACGAATCGTATTTAATTCGCCGCTGCCATCGCCGCCTGTACGCTCTTTACATTCTGCCATGATCAATAATGTTTCGTCTCTGCTAATAAGAGGGAACCACACACCATAGCCTGCATATTTATTCATAGATACTATCAATTCAGTGTTTGATTCTGCTGGGTTTGTTGCATCTTCAAATTGTGCATAGCCCCAGAAGTTGCCTCCATCATTTGATTTGAAGTATTCAGTAAGGCGCGAATCGCCTGCTTCGGCTTTCAATAAATCAACTAATGTCTTTTCGCCACGAATTGGTTCGCCTGCTTCTGTCAAGCTCCAGTGACCCCAAGGTGAATACTGACCAGCTTGTTCAAAATAAGGACCAAAAAGGTCATTACCTTCGCCTTTAACTTGAATACCGGCTTGAGCAGCAGCTAATGCTTTTGCATAATCTGAAAGATGCAAATAATATCGTGCTTTCAAAGAATTTACTGCTGCAGTCCATTTTGCACCATCACCACCGTAGTTTAGATCTTGCTCTAAACTAGTTGTATTTTTGAAATGTTCAATTGCTTCATCAAACAATTTTAATGCTTCGTTATATGCATCTCTTTGCTTCACAAATTTAGGAGCTTCCAAACCTTTAATATCGATTGGAATTGAGCCATAAAATGCTGCTAATTCAGCAATCATAAGCCCCTTGTATGTCTTTGCAATTCCAAGAAAAGTAGCACGATATTTGTCTGTTTCTGTACCAAAGTTTACTTCAGGAGTATATTTAATAACATCATTCGCAATTCTGATACCACGATATGCAATCAACCACATATCATTGACAGGACCGTCTTCTTCCATTGCATAAGAGTTCCAAGCAACAGGTTGGGATCTGCCCAAACCATCAGGAGCACACATCTGCTGAGTCCAGATAGAAGTAACTCTAGATCTGTCGCCGGAATAAAAATCTGCTACTGCAGTCTGCAAAGCAACAGTCAAGGCTTTAACACCTTCAGCCGATTTAACGTTTTCTTCATTAATCGCATTAGGCGAATTATTAACGTTATCATCGATTCCGCAGGAAGCTAAAATTCCGGCTAAAAGAAATAATGCGGAAAAAATCTTCAAATTAATTTTATTCAATGCTTTCATTTTTGCCTCCTATTAATATACGATTGATATACCGAATCTGTATGAACGAATTTGAGGTAGTGTAAAATAGTCAAATCCGCGGCCTTCAGCTGCAGAGAAGGTGTTTACTTCCGGATCATATCCATCATAGTCTGTAATTGTAAATAAGTTGCGTGCTGAGAATGAGAATAATACTGCTTGCACATTCCAGTCTGTCAATCCTTTCCAACGATATTCGAATGTTACTTCACGCAATTTTATAAATGTACCATCTTGAATATGTGGCTCATTTATATTGAAGCCGTTTGCATATGTGCGATACCATTCTAATTTTGTAACTTGATTGCCTTTAGCATTCAATACTGGTTTGCCATCAAAATTAAACCACTTAGCATCTCTATCTTCAGTGTCGCCGTGAGTACCATGACGATACATAGCGCCGCGAGTACCATTCCATACATCATGACCAAATACACCGTCGAATAAGAAGCTTATTGTTAAATCTTGGAATAATGTAATATCATTGCGCCAGCTCAATTGGAAATCAGGATTTGGATCGCCAATAATTTGCATTTCGTCGTCTTTGATTGGTGCATTTACTAAACCTCTGTTGTAGTAATCTTTCAATACAGCGCCTTGGCCTGCTGCTGCTCTATATACTCCACCGTTTTTAGCACGTTTATATGTACCGTTTTCGTCTACTTGCACTCTATCGCCAGAATACAAATATTTTCCGTTTTCGTCTTTCAACCATCCGTAGCCATAGAATACACCTAATGGTTTTCCTACCATTGCTACGTTGTTGATACCAACAAAACCACCACCTAAACCTATGTATTCTCTGCCTGTCGATGCAAATCCTTCAGGCTTAATATGTAATTTTGTTATTTCGTTTTCATTTTGTGAATAGTTGATCATTGTGGTCCAAACAATTGTTTCATTAGAAATTGGAGTTGATTTCAATCCAATTTCCACACCTCTGTTCCACATTGCAGCTGCATTGCGCAATTCTTGGTCGTAACCAGTTGATGAAGCTACTGGTACATTCAATATCATGTCATATACATTCGACATATAATATGTTGCTTCGATTCCAAACAAATTATCGAAGAAACCTAAGTCAATACCAAATTCTCTTTCGATTGATCTTTCTGGTTTAATATCAGTTGCACCTGCAATAATATAAGAATCAGAGCTACCACCACCTTGGCGAATACCAATATAACCGCTTCTACCGGCTGTTGAAGTATTTCTATCCCAAGGATCGAAGAAACCTGCTGTTCCATACAAAAAGTTTGTTGCATAAACATCTGGTAATGATGGTGAGCCTGCTTCGCCCCATGATCCTCTTAGTCTGATGTTATTTAAAATTTCTTTTGTAGAAGACATAAATGATTCATCAGATAATGTATATGAAAATCCAACTTTCGGGAAGTAATTAAACTTATCAGCTTCTCCAAATGTTGAACTACCATCACGACGTATAGCTAAAGTCAATGACATACGATTCCATAATGTGGATGTCAATTGTGCAAATAAACCTACAATTTTCTTTCTCGAACGTGATGAACTTCCGTCTCTGACTGATGCCGCATTAATTTGGTTGAAAAATGGCAATGTGTTTGTTCCATATACTCCATCTGCCGATCTTTCTGACCATATTTGCTGACCGCCAAGCACTAATACCAAATCTAATTCTTTTTCGAACAATGACTGTGTTACTGTTGCAGTCAAGTCTAAGTTGGTTTGGCTGTTTGTTATTCTACTGTGATCTATCAAACCGGCTTCATTTTCAGAAGCTGCTGATCCAACTGCCAATCTTTGACGATTAATATATTCGTATTTGTCGAAACCAACTCTAGCATTGAATTGTATGCCTTCTATTGGCATCCATTTCAAATCTGTTGAATGTAAAAATCTGTCGATTTGTGATTTGAATGAATTAAAATGTTGTGTCCATATTGGATTGTCATACACCCAGAATCTGTGCTGAGTTCCATCATCATTCAAATATTTTTTACTGTCAAATTCTGGAGGAGTACGCAATGCACCCAAAAGAATACCTGAAACATTCGAACCATCTTGTGGAAGATCATTATCTGTCATGATAAAATTATTATTGGTTTGTAGGTTAAGTCCAGGTAGTAATGAAATACCTACGTTAGCTCTGACACTTGTTCTTTTAAGTTTAGAACCGATAACATAACCTTGAATGTCGTCTAATGTTGCATTCAATAAATAATCAAATTGAGGCACACCACCTGTAATTGTCAGTGATTGTTGGTGCGAAAATGCTGTACGGAATGGCACGTCATCTTGCTGGTATGTTGTGGTACCTGCCGGCAATTTGATTGATGTAGCCAATCCAGTAGCTGTATCTGTTGTAAAATTATAAGTATTGTGAGTACCTGCTTTTTGCCCATATATTTGCTGCATATTAATATTTCCAGCTTTTTCATCAAATGTATATGATGAAGTATAGGATATTTGCGCAGGTTTTTCGTAGCTCGAAAGCTTACCTTTTTTAGTTGTTATCAAAACAACACCGTTACCGGCTTGCGAACCATAAATAGCAGCAGCCGATGCACCTTTCAAAATTTCAATCGATTCGATATCTTGTGGGTTGATATCGACAGCTCTATTTGAATACTGTACTGAACCACTTCCATCATATAATGAAGTATTATCGATAATAATACCATCAACTACGTATAGAGGCTCAGACGAACCCATAATTGATTTTCTACCACGAATTGTAATAAAAGTACCAGCACCAGGAGTACCACTATTACGTGTAACATTTAAGCCTGATACACGACCGCTCAAAGCGTCGATTGCCGATGGTGATACTACTTTTGCAACTTCTCGTGAGCTTATCGATGAAATTGTATTTCCTAGTTTGTTCCTATCTACTTCGCCTGTAAGACCAACAACAACGATTTCATTAGTCTTTATTGCTTGAGAGGTCATATCATATTTTAATATGACTTCTCCGCCGGCTGTCAATGTTATCTTCTTGGTTTGTGTTTCATAACCTAAGTAACGTACTTCAACAGTGTGCGTACCGGCCGGTGCAGAAAATGTAAATTCACCGTTTTTGTCGGATATTGCTCCAAGTCTAAGAGCTGGAATAGAAACCGATGCACTTCGCAATGCTTCTTTGGTTTCCTTGTCAATAATTTTACCTTTTACTATCCCGTTATTTTTCTGTGCAAATGCATCGCTTACCAAAGCTATACAGATCATCAGCATTATTGCAAAGAGGCTGCGAGTGAGAGACAAGCCTGTCTTTGCTGCCGACTTAATCGGGAAATTGAGAGATTTAAGTGTGTCCATAACCAATCCCTTATAGATTGTAAATCAGTTAATTATAATATATTTTTAAAATTGAGAGACTTTTTTAATATTATCAACTGAATATTTCATTTTGGGCATACAAACCCTTTAGAATATGTATATAATTATCCCTTTACATTTTTTTCTGTGATTGCAATGTATATTAAATAAATAAATATCTATGTTTTTCAGAATTTGTAAAAAAAGCAGTCTATAATTTTCCCCTCCACTCCAATGCGTTTATAAATGCACTCCTATACTCACAGCTAAATATAATAAAACTTTTCTAATATGTCAATACATTTTTTCCATTTTCTTTACATTTTTTCCATTTTTTATTTGGTTTTCTCATTTTTTTTGTTATTGTTAAATTTTATTTAATCTGTTATTTGTGTCACATTTTATACTACACAACCTTATTTTTATATTTATCAATATTTTACTCATTTATTCTTAGCTATTATTATGTAACAATTTTAATTTTTCATTTATTATTTTTGTAGAATTATAATTTTTCATTTTTTTTGAGTTTTTTTTCGTTCTCAAAAATAATTAAAATTTTATTCGTTAATTATTTAAATATACAATTGCTGATGCAAAGTGAAAAACACTGTTGATTTCACATATTCTGTTAATAACCAAAGACTTAAGGATACAATTACGTCTTTAGCCAAATCTTTATCTTTTTCTAAACTTGAAAGCACTGAAACTCTTTTTGTAGTTTTCACTGATGATATTGATAGCATTAATAATCCTAATCAAACTGATCCTTCATCCTTTTATGTTGCCATCTCCGATCGTCCCATTTATAAGATTGCTGTCGAATCAATTAAAGAATCTGAGCTCAATCAAACAAGTCTACAATCTATTATTGACAAAATTATAGATATTCATAATTCGAAATCTCTCAATAATTATATCAATAGACAACTAATCGATTCTTTCGACCTAATCAATAATTTATATGATATTATCAATTCTTCGCCTGAATCTTTGCTTCTTATTGAGAAAAATGGTTATATTATTTGTTCGAACAACAATATTAAAAATATTGCTATAGAGCGCACTCGAAGCATTATTGGAAAAAATATTTTCGACCTTCTTCCAATTGAAGCTGCCTCTGAATTAGCCAATAACCTAAAAAAAATGGAAGCAGATATTGATACTTTAGAATACGAAGAGAAAATCAGTGATAAATATTACAAAAATACAATACGAAGAGTAAAGGACGATAACTACAAAAACGAAAAGTTTATCGTACTATCCAAAGATGTTACTCAAATCAAAGAATTTGAAACTGACATATCCATTCGCGACGAATTGATCAGCAACGTAATCAATTCTACTCCTGTCCAAGTTTGGGCTATTTCTCTTTCTGGCACTTTTGTGGCTTCCGAAGGATGTTTGTTTGAGAAGATTTTCGAACGTAAAATCACAAAACATGCACAAATAGATTTGGACTTGCCTGATAATGATTATATTATTGATATTAAAAATGCCATCAAGGGTGAAATATCACAATCGATAAACATTATCAATGGCTATGTGGTCGAAACTAGATATAAACTTGTCAATATTGGAAAAACCCAAGAATTAGTTGCTGTTTCTATCGATATTTCCGAACGTTATTCTATTCAAAAAGAATTGGAAATCAACAAACAAAGACTTCAAATGGCTCTCGATGCATCCAAAGAAGCTGTTTGGGAGTTTGATATCCGAACTGATAAAGTTGTTTTCTCTGATTTGTTTTATGAATATTTGGGTCTAGACAAAAGCTTTGATTTGACTTATCAAAAAATTATCGAATGGATTCATCCCGAAGATATTTCAGTTCTGAATCTATTTAAATCATACTTTTCTAATGCTAATTTTGCTGACAACACATTTATATTTAGGGTGCAAAACCAATTAAACAGCGAATGGTTGTGGTTGGAAACTAAAGTAAAAGTTGCTGAAAAAAGTGAAACCGGTAAAATTCTTAAAATTGTTGGTGCTACTTCTAATATTACTGAACGAAAAAAATTCGAACAGATAATTATGGAAAGCGAATCCAAACTGCAAAGTATTCTCAATAGCGGCAAGCAATCTATAATTCTTATTGATACTGACTTAAAAATTCAGTCGTTCAATCATAGTGCTTTCGAATTATTCTTAAATAATACAGGCAAATATATTAAAAATGGCGACAACATTATTAGTACTATTGTATTCGAAGACAAATCAGATTTTCTAAGCAAATTAAAACTATCGCTCAAAGGCGAAATAATCCATTATGAGCGTAATTATGTCAATTTCTTTGCTTTCGATTATTGGATGGAAGTCAATATCAATCCTGTAAAATCTATTTCCGGCGAAATAATTGGTGCTGCAATTTATTTGATTCCAATTAATGATAGAAAAAATATTGAGTTAGCTCTCGAAGAAAGCCACAAAACTCTTCGTGCTATTCTCGATGCTTCGCCAATTGGGGTTGCATATTCAAAAGATAATCAAATCCAATGGATTAATAATACTTTCGAAAAAATGCTTCTCAAAGAAAATAATATCAATATCACTCCTAAAGAGCTTGGGCTTGCAAAACCTGATATTGACCTGATTGAAGAAAAAACCTTGCTTGCAATCGAGACTTCAGATCCTGTCGAGTTCGAAGTAAACCTAAAATCTACCAATTCTGAAGTAATCAACGCACTAATGTTGATTAAAAAAGTTGATGAAAAAATTAATTCGAACGAATTAATCATTGTAGTAGTTGATGTCTCCGAACGCAGACAAATCGAAATGCATAGAGAAATACTGATCAAAGATCTTCTTGTGGCAGAGCGCAGAAGAACTGAAGCTCTTCAATTAGTTGAGCAATCGGCCAGACTTTCTTCAATTGGTATTATAGCCGGAGGCATTACTCACGAAATCAACCAGCCACTCAATGCTATATGCGTTGCTGCCGATGGTATGATTTTCTGGAACAAAAACCATGGCAACAAACTGCCTGAGCAAATAGTTAGACTTATCAATAGGATTTCTGGTGCTGCCGGCAAAATTGATGAAATTATCCAACACATGCGCTCTTTCTGGCTCGACTCTTCCAAAGCAGATGCTCATCCTATTGATTTGCACACTTCTTTAGATAGAGCCTTAGGGCTAATAAGCCAAAGAATTCATGCTCATGAAATTGAGTTGATTACCAACTATTCTCAACAAGCTATTAAAATTACTGCCAATCCATTACAGTTTGAGCTGATTATTAATAACTTATTGATCAACTCTATGCAGGCACTCGACCAAACTAATACGAGCAACAAATCAATTCATGTAAAAACTTATCTCGAAAATTCATTGCCAATTGTCGAAATTATTGACAATGGAATTGGATTGCCTGATGTTAGCGTCGAAACCTTATTCGATCCCTTCTTCTCTACAAAAAAAGAAAAAACCGGCACCGGATTAGGTTTAGCTATTGTAAAAATGTTTATGAAAACTTTTGGTGCCGAAATTCACCCTTATAACAACGAACTTGGTGGCGCTACATTCAAATTAGTATTTCCTCCCTGCGAAAATTCCTAGCTCTTTTATTGATTTATATTAATTTATTGATTAAATTGCTTTTATTTTTTTGGGTGATTTATGGATTGGCAAAGAGAATTTGATTCGGCTATTACCGTTTGCGACAAAAACGGTATTATTATTTATATGAATGAAAAATCTATGGAAACTTTCGCTTCCTATGGCGGCAGAGATCTTATCGGCAAAAGTCTTTTTGATTGCCACAATCCCAATTCTTGCGCAATTCTTACTGAAATGCTCAAAACCGGCTACTCTAATACTTATACTATCGAAAAAAATGGTCTAAAAAAAATGATTCATCAAGCTCCTTGGTATAAAGATGGTGAAGTAATGGGGCTTGTCGAGTTATCTATTGTTCTTCCTAACGACATGGCACACCACAAACGCGACTAATGAAAAAATCCTATCATAGTCTTCCTTTGATTGTTTCGAGCTTAGTTATTTTCATACTTTCTGCTCAGCCAACTACCCCATTTATGCTCAAAACTGAGTGGGGTGAAGATAAAATTTGGCACTTTGCCGGCTATTTTATTTATGGTATTGCTGCTCAAATATTTACTATTGGATATTTTAAAACTAAAAGTCAACGCATTAGTATTGCTTTTGCAATCGCTTTTGGTTTTGCTTTGAGCGATGAAATCCATCAATATTTTGTTCCTGGCAGGTCTTGCGATCTATTTGATTTAATTGCCGACTGCTTAGGTATAATTGTTTCCTTATTTTTTTATAATTTTGTAACTAATATTTTGCAAAAACTTAACGGAAAAAATGAGTAATTTTTTTGAATTGATACATAGCTCTCCCGATTGCAAAGCAAGGCGCGGAGTATTACATACAGACCATGGAGATATACCAACTCCGATTTTTATGCCGGTCGGCACTCAAGCTTCTGTCAAAGCACTCCAACAAAGAGAGCTTAAAGAATTAGATGCAAAAATAATCTTGGGCAATACCTACCACCTATATCTTCGTCCGGGCAACGACACAATGAAGTTTTTCGGTGGCTTGCACCAATTTATGAATTGGGATCGTCCGATATTGACTGATAGCGGCGGCTATCAAGTATTTTCTCTCCAAGATCTTAGAAAAATTTCTGACTTAGGAGTTGAATTTCGATCTCATATAGATGGCTCAAAGCATTTCTTTTCGCCTGAATCAGTTGTAATCACTCAAAGAATTCTTGGCTCAGATATTATGATGGTATTAGACGAATGTGTGCCCTACCCATCAGACGAAAAATATACTGCAAAATCAATGGAGCTTTCGCTCAAATGGGCAAAAGAATCAAGGGAACATTTTAATAATACTAATCCATTATGGGGGCATCGGCAGTTCCAATTCGGTATCGGCCAAGGCGGTATGTATTCAAATTTAAGAAAAGAATATGCCGAAAGAATGGTTGATATAGGATTTGATGGCTATGCCATTGGTGGGCTTTCTGTAGGCGAACCAGCCGAACTTATGTATGAACTATCAGATATTTCCACCGATATTCTCCCAAAAGACAAACCAAGATATCTAATGGGAGTCGGCACACCCGAAAACATATTAGAATCTATCGAACGCGGCATAGATATGTTTGATTGCGTTTTGCCCACTAGAAACGCACGTAATGGACAGCTTTTCACTACTCGTGGCAAAATCAACATTCGCAATTCTAAATATAAATTATCTAAACAAGTAATCGACGAGAATATTGATTGCTATGCAAGCCAAAACTTTACTCTTGGCTACCTTCGTCATTTGTTTATTGCCAACGAAATTTTGGCTCTTCAATTGGCTACTCAGCATAATATCGCATTCTATCTATGGTTAGTCAAAACTGCAAGAGAAAAAATTGAAAAAAATCAATTTTTAGAATGGAAAAAGAATTTTTTGGATTTATATTTGTCGGAAAATGATTAATTTAGTGTTCTAATATTAACTTAAATTTATTGAGGAAAATAATGGCTGATTTATTAAATAGCATTTTTCTTATGGCTCCGGCTGGTGGACAAGGCGGCGGTAATAGCATGATTACTACTTTTATTATGTTTGGTGCTGTAATTCTTATCATGTATTTCATGATGATTCGCCCACAACAAAAAAGACAAAAAGAAATGCAAAATATGTTGAGCAACCTCCGCGAAGGCGATAAAGTTGTTCTAAATTCTGGTATGCATGGAACTATTACTAAAGTTGAAGAAAAAACTTTTATCATACAAATTGCAGACAATACTAAAGTTAAATTCGAAAAATCTGCTGTAGTTCAGAAAGTTTAACTTAAGATGAAATAAATTTTTAAATCTTTCATCTTATACGATGAAAGATTTATTTTTTTACTTTGAAATAATTTATTAGTTTAAGCTTTGATAATAATTATTCCTTCATTCAACTGAATGAGGGAATAAATTTTATTTTTAATAACAAATAATCCCTATTGGGTGTT
>CAZBNQ010000061.1:0-11338 GCA_964493035.1 uncultured Hyphomicrobiales bacterium
TTATCTTGATATAAACTATCCCATGAAGCACAAAGGTACTGCTTGTCGTAAGAATCAGATATTTCATTGAATTTTAATTTGTTAATCTTTTCGAAAGAATTATTTGAAAACACGTATTGGAAATCCCAAGGTCTTCTGTTTGCATCTTCACCAACAAATCTAATACCAGTTTGGTTTCTGAAAGCAGTCTTAAATTTATGATAAGCATTTATTTTTGTACGAGCAAGAGAAGAATCAAAGGTTTTAGCAGTATCGATCGGAAAAATGTTTTTCCAATAAATACATTCATTATCTGATTTATAAATCAACAAATGTGACCCAAAATAGTAATGATCATTAATATCTCTAAAATAGTTTGATATGTAGGGACCAGAAACTAAACCAACTAAACGAACATAATTAGAAACAAAAGGAATACTATCGGTAAAGAAACCCCATGAATTATGATGTCCTGTAAAATAGACTTTATTGTTGCACAAATACAATCCTGTAAGAGTTGGGAAGAAGATAGAAAATCTAACAAAGTTTTTAGTAAATGCTGTGTCTGATTTTACGATATTAAAATTTTTATCGAAATAAAATGCAACACCATCTTCTTGTTTTGCAAGAAATTGATTTTTATATAAGAGTATTTTATCTAAATAGAATAAATTATAGTCTTTTTTTTCAAAATCAATTCCTTCGTTGTAACTATAAAGCAGCATCCCGGCATTCGAATAATTATTAGAATCAAGATAAGCACCAACCAGCATAACATAATTACTGTCAACACAAAGACTTTTAATCAGTGGGAAACGTTTTTTGCCATGCAAATCTTTAAGTTCGGTACGAAAATTTAATTTGTTGTCAGTGAATTTATAAAAAAACTTTTTTGTACTCAGATAAGTAACAGAATCAGATATCTGAAAAGAGCTGATAACATCATCCAAAGTAAAAAGAGTATCGATTGACTTATTTTCAATTGAATACCTACAGAATTTATTGCCATTAGGATAAAAGACAAACTTGCTGTTATCATCAATAAAAGCAAAAGCAATTGAATCGGCAGATTTGCAAATAAATTGCCAAGAGTCTCCTTTGTCGCTACTAATAAGCAGTTCAGATTTAGTATTAATCACTCCGTAACCGGAGTGATTAAAACAAATCGATTGATAATTAGTCCTAATATTGTTTTCAATCCATTCCCATTTATTCCCGGCATCTTTAGATTTCATTAATTTCCCGTTTTGACCGGCAATAATAATTTCATTGTCATTAAATACATGTATTGCTTTATTAAGTGCAGTAGCATTTTTGTATTTAACGTCTATTGCAAAAGAATTTTGATTACTAATAAAAATGAAAAATATAACAGATAGAATGGTAGCTATTGATTTTGATAAGGTTAAAATGAAATATTTCATTTATACTCCATAAAGATTATAAAAAAATACAGTACAATATACTATATTTTTTATTATTATTAAAAATTTTGTTTAATGTTTCATCAAAAAATAATGAATAAAAGCCGTAGCACAAAGTTACACAAAGTGAAGAAGAAGTAAAGTAAGTAATGAATAATTTTCAATTATAAGTTTAAAAGAAGAAGTTAAAGCAGTAGCTCACAGTAAAGAAGAGATAATCATTGAATCTATATATAATGAAAAAACTTGACCTATGTTGTTTAGATCAAGCTTTTACAAGATATTTAAAATATCTAATGGGCGATGAAACCCAGTTTTGGCGGAAAGAGTGGGATTCGAACCCACGGTACCCTTACGGGTACAACGGTTTTCGAGACCGCCCGATTCAACCACTCTCGCATCTTTCCGGTTGAACTTAGATTGCAAAATTATGCAAAAAATCTATGATTGAAAAACTATTTTTGCATAGATGCAAACAAACTCATGTAACTATCGTAACGGTCTTGCTGAATTAAACCATTCTCAACTGCAGATTTAACCGCGCAACCTGGCTCATGAGTATGAGTGCATGCGCTGAATTTGCAATCTAAAAAGTATTTTTCGAAGTCTTTGAAAAATAATGTGAGCTCGTCTTGGTTTAAATCCCAAATGCCGAATTCCCTAATTCCGGGTGTGTCGATAACAAATCCAGCATCGGGGAGTTGGAATCTTCGGGAAAAACTGGTAGTGTGCATTCCTTTGCTTGTGCTTAGGCTTACTTCCTTCACTGCTTGATATTCATCGCCAATAAGTCTGTTCAATAGAGAAGATTTTCCTGCGCCTGATGGACCTAATACTGCAGTTTCTGATCCGATTAATTCTGCTTTTAGTTTGTCTATCCCTGTATTCTCGAGCACAGAAATAAAATAGACAGGCACATCCAAATCTTTCATAAATTCGAAATATTCGATAAATACAACTTCTTCGGCTAAGTCCATCTTGTTGATGCACACAATAGGTTTAACTTTGCCAAGCATGCACGAAATTAAGAATCTATCGATAAGTCTTGGATTGACTGGTGGATCGAATGCCGATACAAAAATCAGGACTTTGTCTATATTGGAAGCAATGATTTGTTCTCTATTCTTATTTGCAGGGTCAATTCTTGAAATTTTAGTTTTTCGTGTTTCAATTTTTAAAATAGTACCGAAAGTTTTATCATCATGGCTATGCTTTTCGTCGATAATTATTTTGACAAGGTCGCCAACTGCAACTAAAGTGCCGGAATTATCTGAAATGACCCGACCTGCAGCAGTGCAATCGACATTTATTAGATTGTCGTTAAAAAAGCATTCGACACTTATTTGATTGCCTACCACCGAGATAACTTTTCCATCGATAGCATCTTCAGGCAAAACACCGTCTGATTTGGTCAGAGTGCGTTTTGTTGAAGTTTTAGTTTTTCGAATAGGGGAGCGCTTATCAAATTTGGAGTCATCATAATATGCTTTTTTCATACTAAATCTCTCCAAGCATTTGTAGAGCTTTTTTTAAACCATTCATAACTAAATCTTCAGAGAGTTCGATATCGAAGCCGGAAAGCGGAATATTTCTTTTTGTCTTCATTTGATCCAAAACAGAAATGAATATTGGCTTAGCTAATTCAGGTTTTCCAAGATACATAAGAGAAAAAGCTTTTAAATTTTGGGAGTAAATAGAATCCGGAGCTTTTTTGAGCGATTCATCAGCCCAATGGAGTGACTCTTGGAAGTTTTTGTTGTTGCCGCACAACTGGGCAAGAGTAGCACTTGCACTAGCATATATCGAATCAGATAGGTTGCCGCATTTGATAGCAAATCTAATAGCATCTTCGGATTCTTTTTTTAGACGCATTTGTCCTAAAGTTTGCCCAAGTTGATACCAAGCATAGCCATTCAAAGGCTCTTCATTGACATGCTGAAGGAGCAGTTGGTAGTTGCGTTTGATTTTTTTCTCCATTTCTTCTCTAGTTCTATTATAACCTAAATGAATAATAGTGATATCAGAGATAGCAAGAGTTTTTTTAAGATCTACGATTGAAGGTGATATCTGCTCATGGACTCTACCTTGGAATTTAATATTAGGATATCCATAGTTGCGAAATAGTCTTGGATATCCACCTCTATGGAGTTCGCGCGAGCCGTCAAGCTGTATGTGATTACTTTCGATAATACAAATCAGAGCACCAATATCTTCTGCAGCCAAGCTTATATATTTTTTGATATTTTGGCGGCTTTCGTCGGATAATCGTTCATCCGCGTCAAGATATAAAATCCAGTCAGAGCTGGAATACTTTAGAGCTTCATTGCGTGCAGCAGCAAAATCGTCGTTCCATTCATAGCTATAAACTTTAGCACCATGTTTTTTAGCAATTTCTATAGTGCTATCATAGGAGCCGGTATCAACAATAATGATTTCATCAGCAATATCTTTAATGGATTCCAAACAATCAGGCAAAAATTTCTCTTCATTTTTGACAATCATACTAACTGAAAGAGATTTAGTATCAGAGTTTTGAATCGTATTATTAGCAACACTTTGAATACCTCTTTCTTCAATATCAACTTGATAAATGAATTTATCAATTTCTTCGAAGTGAGGTGCAATTTTTTTTGCAGACTCTAATAATTGCCTTGCACTCGAATAATTTTTTATTTTATAGGCGATATGAGCAAGCCCGACTAAGCAATTGACGTCTTTAGGGTTTGCCATGAATCCGCTGCGATAAAATTCACCAGCTTTTTCAATTTCGTCCATAAAAAGTAGTGATCTGCCGAGCTTATAGTAGAGCTGCTCTAATGGGATTAAATAATCTCCGGCAACACGCATCTCGATTGAGGGATTTTCGCGAGCAAAGAGCATTTTTTTATAATGTTCGTAAGCCAATGGAAATCTTTTTTGATCGAAATGCATTTCAGCTATAATAAAATTAGCAAATTCTTGGACTTCAATAATTTGAAGAGATTCAAAAGCACGAGATTCGGCAAGAGGAAAATTATTTAGTCTATACGCATTTAGTGCGCCATAGTTGAGAGCACGCGTACGCATTGGATCTTGTGGATTGCCAAGACTTAGTGCTAAAACGAAATCCTTTTCTGCTTGGAGCAGATCTCCAAGAGCCTGATATGTTTTTGCTCGCTGAACTAAATGATAAATATCATTTGGATTGCTATCGATATACTTATTCAAAAGATTAAGATTTCTCAACTCCTTTTTTTTCATCTGTTCAGGAGAAATATCATAGCCAAGATGCGAAAATTTGACAGGAGAATTGATTACTTTAAGTTTTTTTCTGGCAATGGAATTGAGCACTTGCTCGTGAATAATGCCTTCATATCTAATATCACTACTATTGCGAAACAATCTAAGGAGATTAGAGCTATAGGAATGCATAGAGTTTTGAGAAATAGAAACATTAGAAACAACTTCAACGAGCCATCCCCCAATAATATCAATCGAATTATCTAAAGTATTAATAAGAGACTCGGGATTGAGCAATCTTTCGTCTGCATCAATAGAAAGAATAAAATCGCCGTTAGCCTGAGATAATGCATAGTTTCTAGCATCAGCAAAACTATCGTTCCACTCGAAAAAGAATACTTTTGCGCCTTTATTTTTGGCAATATTAACGGTATTATCACTGGAGCCGGTATCGACAACAATGATTTCGTCTGCGCAAGAGCTAAGCGAATCAATACAATCGCCGAGCATTTTTTCTTCGTTTTTTGCAATAATGCAAACAGATAATTTATGCTTCACTTAATACCTTTATTTAGATTTTCCAATTTCATAAGCTTTAAAAATAATCGGATCGATACCTGCTTGTATTGCATCTAAAGAAGGCAATACTTTGATATCAGGTTCAATTCCTTTTTTGTGAATCAAAATACCTTCGGGAGTAAAGCCTTTTACGATAGTAAAAGACATATTGAAACCGGCAGGAAGGCGAATTGCAGCAACTTCGCCAGCGTTGCCATTAGTAGTTTGGCCGATTATTGTTCCTAATGAATTGGATTTTACTAGCGAAGCAATTGCTTCAGAAAATCCAATAGTTCTATTATCTGTCAAGAAAATTACTTTTAGATTTTTTAATCTTGACAGAGTCTTAATGTTTGCAGCCAAATTGCTGATTGTGGTCATTTTTTTGTCTGGAAGAGTATAGTAATTCAAGTTCCATTGAATTGGTGATATAGGCTTATCAGTAAACATGCCTAAGAAATGCTCAGACATTTGGGAAATACCACGTAAATCAACAACAAGAACTTTATAATTCATCAAATGATTGAGCCCTTCTTTAAACTCAGTATCCAAAATACGAGTAGCGTCGATATAAATAATAGTAGAATCAAGCTCGATAGTGCGAGGTGGTCGATTAGGCAATAATTCATTAACATGAATATTTCGGATTAAATTTATATTTTTTGGAGTTCCGGAGCTATCTTTTAGAGTAATATTGATAGAGCTGGAATAATCACCTGTTCTAAATTCGGCGAGAGCACGAGTAAAAGCCCAATCAGAATTAGAAGCTGAGGTAAATGGAATATAATTATCATTAAGATATTGAACTGCGGGCTTTCCTTCTATTGCAAGCAATTCAGTTCCCGGTTTGATATTCAAATCGGCACTTGATTCAGTAACATAAATTTTATCAGCAATTTTTTCAAAAAGCAAAGGTAAAGCAAATCGTTTGGAACTTGTGTTTTTCCAAGCTCTAGCTTGGCTATCTTGATAATAAGCTAATAATTTATTGATAACATTGTTCAAAGCATCGTCACCGGAAGATTTGGCAGATAATTGAATTGCTTCGTCAAGAGCAGATTCAGATTTTTCGTTGCTTATTTCAAAAGGATGAGTTTGGTTTAAAATGAACCAAGCATCGATAGCCACAGTCATATTAGTGTATTTATCCAAACTGTTTGGAAGGAAGGAAGGAGTTTTGCCTGATTTAGAATAGTCGAATTCGCTATCAGCTTTGGGATATGTTTGGATTGAATCGGCATAAACACAAGCAGGGAAGCTTAGCAAAAGCTCATTATTCAATTTTGTAGTGTAGATATAACCTGCATTTGGATGTTGAATTCCGGGAGAATCTTCGTTGCTAATAATAATTGAAGCTTTGCCTTCGGAAAAAGTATTCTTATCTTGTTTGATAGTATATCCGGCATTAGTAGACATTTCGGGCACCATCCAGCCATTTACGAAGTTTGCTTGAGATTCTTCGAAATTCGCATTTTTGATAGAAATATCTTTAAATTTGCCATCAGTGCCGCTAATCATCATTTTCATATCGTCAAACCAAACAGAGCCTTCACCATAAAGAGAGATACCAATTCGCAAAACTTTGGCATTTTGAGGCATAGAGCCTTCAATTGTATATGTAGACCAATTATTGTCAGTAATTACTTTGTTGAGTCTTGCCACAGCAATTGGTTGGAAAGTACCACTTTCAAATCTTAAGTAAACATCTCCAAAGGAACCTGTGGATAGGATTTTAGCTTTAGATTTGACAGAAAATTTAAAATTGCCGGATGAAAATTCGCTAATGTCGATAGCTTGAAGAGCAAGACCATCGCTAGTTCTCATAGACTCATTAATATTGATAATACGACTGGACTGGATTTCGTTTTCTACTTCTGAGAAAGTTCCTTTATGCAGCCAGATACAAGCCGTTTTTCCGTCGGCTTCTTTTGGTTGTTTATAATCTATAACAGCAGGATTTGATTTTTCGCTAATTTTATAAAGAGGAGCGACCGGATTGAAAAAATTGGAGAACTTATCAATAAAGTCTTGATTAGATTTGCAAGATTCTGCTAATTTGAGTCCTGCAATTGAAATTAAATCCCAATTTGCATACCTTCCTTCAGTGGAAGGATAGTAATATTTGAGATAGCCATATAGTTTGGCAAAAGATTTCAAATAAGGAATAGATTTAGGATTTAAAGAAGCCGGAGAATCATTTTGAGTGGAATCATCACCCAAAACGGTAAAAACAGCGTCATCGACAAAAACATCGCCGGCACCTTCAAGAAAGAAACCATAATTAATGGTTTCGCATGAAGAATCTACATCAATTTCTACTTCGAAGCGCTGCCATTGTCTTTGTTTGGGTTTTTGCTTATCCGAACGAACAATTTTAATCATTTGGTCGAAAGCGTCTCTTGTGTTTACCCAAACTTTAACAGTAGCACCAATATCTAAAATAGGAAACACAGCAAGGCTAAACTTAATTTTTCTACCTTTATAAGGATTAGATTTGACAGTTTGATAGACAGAACCGACTAAGTCGACAGTAGAATCTGCGGGTTTATACACATATTTCATATGGAGACTAAATCTGCCATTTTGCTTCATAGAGTCGCTAAGCCCGATTTTATAGCCCATTTTAAATAATTTTTGTGGTGCCTGCCATCCATTAGGCATTTCTTTTAAATAACCATCTTCGAAGTCTAAATTGTATGGTTGAAAAAGAGATTCAGCAC
Organism: uncultured Hyphomicrobiales bacterium; assembly: GCA_964493035.1. Classification (GTDB taxonomy): domain Bacteria; phylum Bacteroidota; class Ignavibacteria; order Kapaibacteriales; family UBA2268; genus JAUQWR01. The sequence continues at coordinate 7,901 of CAZBNQ010000061.1, forward strand.
TTACGCTGAATACAGTAGCAAATAACATCAATATAAAAGCAAAAAATCTTGTCGCCAATTTGAGCTCCAAACCTTATTTTTTAAAAATGCAAATTAACCGTTTTTTTTGTTTTGTGATAACATAATCTTATCATTTCATAGAAATTAACGAAAAAACAGAAGATTAATTTCTTATAAACTGAGTTTTGCATTAAAAAGTTAAAATTTATATTTAACTTGTAGCCGCGATTTATTAATTTTACTTTTTATTTTTATTGAATTCACAGATGGATTATGACAAAGAATAAAAGCCATTGGTTAATGATGATAATGGGCGGGGTTTGTTTGGGATTTTCTTTTCCGCCTTATCCTTTCGGATTATTATCTTTTATAGGATTTATATTTTTTTTGAGAGTATTCGAAGAGCAACCTGTAAATATTTTTAGAAAATTATATGTAGCATTTTGGTTCTATCATGGTGTTATTAATTGGTGGATTAGTAGTTGGCGTTCTGAAACGGATCCATATCTTATGGTGTCAGGTTTTGCGATTTGGCTGGCGCATCCATTTTTCTTTATGATACCAATGATTATATATATGAAGCTTCGAAAAAGACTTACTCTTTATCAGTCTTTAGCAGCATTTCCATTTATTTGGACTGCATTTGAATGGGCTCATTCTTTAGGAGACTTTTCATATCCATGGTTGAGCATTGGTTATAGTCAAATTCTTACGCCATTAGGTCAAATTGCTGATATTGGTGGGGTATGGCTGATTAGTTTTATAATTGTCTCGATTAATGTGTTGATTTTTGCATTTTTATATAATACTGATAAAATTGATTTTAAGTCATTAGTGAAAGTGCCTTTCAGACGTAATGCTATATTGGCTGCAGTGATATTATATGTTTCGGCATCACTATATGGTTTGATTCAGTATAATAATTATTCTCATGATAAATTGATGGCTGAAAATCCAAAAACTAATATTGGAATAATTCAACCAAGCATTAATCCATGGGCAAAATGGGAGGTGGAAGGTATTGGTCAGATATATCTTCATCAAAACATACAGGATTCTTTAATTAGAAAGCATAAGCAATTGGACTTATGCATTTGGAGCGAAACTGCTTTTCCATATTTAGGAGTTTCGATAAATAAAGACCATCAATATGGATTTGTACGTGAGGCTTTAGATGCACAGCAAACAGCATTATTAACCGGATTTTCAGAGATATATGTATATGATGATGCAAAAAATGCTCCTGCTACTGCAAGAGTATGGAAGTTGGATTCGAGCAAGGTCTATGAGCCATTCAATGCTGCATTGCTTTTGAATCCTCGTCCAAAGGATTATTTTTTAAATCAAGACTACTACGATCAGACAATTAAAGATGAGTTGATAAAAGGTCATCAAATATATAGAAAATCACGTTTGACTCCATTTGCGGAAAGAATACCATACGTCGAATATTTTCCATTTGCATTGAATTGGCTTAAATGGGGAGTAGGCATATCAGGCTGGGGCAAAGGATCAGGACCAAAAGCAATGCAAGTGAAAGTTGGAAATAAATCTTATAAAATTGGAACAATTATATGTATTGAATCGATTTATCCGGGATTCTGTTCAGATTTTGTGAGAGATGGGGCTGAAGTGCTATCGATTATTACAAATGATGCGTGGTATGATTATACAGTAGGACCACGGCAGCATTATATTATCGGAGCTGCTCGAGCTATAGAAACGCGTCGCTATATTGCTCGCTGTGCTAATACCGGAGTGTCGGGATTTATTAGCCCAATCGGCAAGTCAATCCTCGAAGCCGAGCAATATACAAAGACAGGAATTGCAGCATCAGTGCCTATTTTGAATGGTCAATCCATTTATGTGAAGTATGGAGATGTATTGCCTTGGATTTGTTTGATAGTGATAGTTGGGTTTGTTTTTGTATCCAAAAAGAACAAAATTAAAGCGAAAATATAAACTAAATGAAAATATTGTAAATAATGAAAATAATTCGTAAGTTCAATCATCTTTATATTTTTATTTTATTTAAATTGCAAATTTGAAAGAATAGACGATAAAAGAGGAGCACTTTATGATTAATACTAATCCGATGTGGAGAGCTGAATCATACTTTAATCACATTATGGAGCTTTCTCATGCATTTCAAAAAAGCAGAGTGCTCTTTGCAGCTATTGAATTGGATTTGTTTACTGTTTTGGGCGATTCGACATTAAATTCTGCAGAACTTGCAGATAAATTGAATACTGACGTAAGAGCATTAGACCGACTTTTAAATGCATTGACAGCACTTGGATTTATTGAAAAGAAAGGGGCAAGGTTTTGTAATACCGAGCCATCAAAACAGCATTTAGTCAAAGGCGAGCCTGAATATATTGGCAGCCTGATGTATGTTGTCCATCAATGGGATAAATGGTCCGATTTGACTGGTTCGATCAAATCTGGCGGACCTATTACTTATCAGTCAATAAATGATAAAAGCGATAAATGGGTGGAAGAATTTGTTAACTCTCAACATTGGCAAGCTCTCCATGAGGCTCCCGATGTAATCAAGCTTTTAAAGTTTAGTTCTGTTAAAAAAGTACTTGATTTGGGCTGTGGTTCGGGGATCTATTCTGCAATAATAGCTAAAGAAAATCCATCTGTAGATGTGTATGCTTTTGACTATCCTAAAGTAATCAAACAAACTAAACGACTTCTTGAGAAAGAATCTGTATTGAGCAAAGTGAATACTTTGGAAGGTGATTTCACTATTGATGATTTTGGTAGTGGTTATGATATGGTGATATTATCAAATGTTTGCTATTATTTTTCTATTTGGGATAATATAAATCTGCTTCAAAGAATTTATGATTCAATGAATAGGGGTGGTACTATTGTTGTGCATCAACCTATTATCGATGATGATAGAGTGCACCCTATGCAAAATTCTATGCTTGCTCTTAGTATGCTTGTTAATACCGTTAGTGGTGATGCTTATACTGAGACTGATGTTTGGATTATGCTAAAAGAAGCTTGGTTTCAAGATATTGTGAGAATTAATACTGAATTTGGGACTAGTATTGTTACTGCAAAGAAAACTTCTATGTTCTGATTTTAGATGCATTCTCTTCTCAATTGGCTTGTGGGATTTTTCTTACAAGCCATATTTTTTATCTGTTTGTTCAATCGAAGCATAGAGAATGAAAAAGTGCCGCGAGTGAGGAATCAAGAATCTGAGGGGTATTTATGCTTTATCGTTAAGAAGTGACGGGTAGGATCAAAATGGTAGTGAATTTAAGTAATTTAAGAAGGAGCACAAAGTTACACGAAGTTATTACACAAAGTTACACAAAGTTAAGAAGTAACGTGGAGGATTAAAATTTTTGTTAATGTAAGTAAATTTAAGAAGGAGCACAAAGTTACACGAAGTTATTACACAAAGTTACACAAAGT
>CAZBNQ010000062.1:0-11149 GCA_964493035.1 uncultured Hyphomicrobiales bacterium
TCCGTCGGTGTTGTTTCTCCCCCAGGTTTGGCATTTGGATCTTCTTGAGCCAAAAGCGAAGGATTGGTGGTAACGCCTGAAACAAATCCAAGCTCTGCGCAGTGTCTGATATGCTCTATATTTGCGGTATCGACATATAATTCCATTACAAACTCCGATAATATATAATTGTAAAATACAAAATTACGCTTTTTATTCTTTAATTAGAAATTTTAGCAAAAATTCTTGAATAATTATAAACGAAAACAATGTAAATAATATTATGATCTTTGGGTTACAAAAACTCCAAGAATTATCATTAAGCCGCCGGCAATGAATATTCCGCTAATACTTGTTCCAAAAATCATTAGAGATAATACAGTCGTAAAAATTGGCTGCAAGTTGTTGAATACTGATACTTTAGATGCCTCAATTTTTTTAAGTGCATAAAACCAAATTGCATAACCAATCACAGAAGTTCCTATTCCTAAATATGCGATTTCGGCAAAATGAATAGGCTTTAGCACCGAGAAGTCGTAGCTAGGACTAAAGAGAAGGAAAATAGGAATATACAATATGTAGCCACTAATCATAGTAAGCGCAGTAGTATAGATAGCACCATATTTATTAGTAGTTTTCTTACCTAAAACAGAATATAAAGCCCAAGAAAATGATGCAGATAATCGCAAAAGATTACCGGCAAAATAATCGCTGCCAAAATTCAAGCCACGCTCAAGCAATACAAGAAATGTACCGGCAACGGCAATTAAAACACCTATTCCCTTCATCGGTCCAATTTTTTCTTTCAAAAAGAAATAAGCGATGAGAATTACAAAAGCTGGCGAAAGAGCATAAGCAAGCGCTACATTTGGAGCGGTAGTTAGTCTTACAGCCCAGAAAAAAACATACTGATTGGCAGGAATATTCAAAAAGCCTAAAAGAAGCAGCATTGGCAGATCTTTTTTCTCTATTTTGGGAAGTTTTTTGCGCTTCCATGCAATCCACAAACCAAAGACTGAGCATGCAAGCCCTGCTCTAAGAATTAGCACCAGCTCGGGAGCAACTGCCACAGTAATGTCTTTGCTCACTATGTGGGTCATGGAGGCGATTAATTGTTGAATCAGTAATAAATAATACATTTAAAGCCCGAAAATTTTTAAAATTTTGTTAGATTGTTTTTCATAATTAAAGTCTTTTGCCGCTTCGATAGCTTGTCGTTTGAAGTATTCGTATCTGTTTTTTATTTGTTCCAAAGCAAGGATTATCTCTTTAGTGTCTGCTTGTTTATTGACAATCAATCCAAAATTATACTTATCGGCTAATTCTTTTATAGCCGGAAGTTCATTGGCTAAAACCGGTAAGCCTGCATTAATAAATTCAAATAGCTTGTTTGGCAGTGCCATTTCGTAAGAAAATGATATTGGTTCGATAAGGCAAATACCTATATCTGCCGAGCATGTCCAGTCATGTAGATTAGAATAATCTATCGAACCTAAAAATTTTATTTTATCTTCTAAATTCAATTGCTTGACGTAATTTTTATAATAGTCCAGATATTCTCCATCCCCAATTACAGCAAATACATATTCATCAGAATCAGCAATGGCATCTATAATTGGTTTAATACCTCTTCCCTTTAGTACTGCTCCTTGATAAAGCAAAATTGTTTTGTTTTGCCATTCAGGATATTTTTCCTTTATCAAATGTTTTTCATGTAATGGTTTATAAAAAGGAAGATTATAAATCACATGAAATTTTTTATCAGTTTTGAAATGTCTGATTAAGTAGTTTGCATCCAAATCGCCAGACACAATGAACTCATCAACATTTCTGATTAAGTACTTTTCTAAAGTAGTTATAATTTTTTGTTTTATGCTATGACCGGCTAATGGACCCAAAGCAGAATAAATTTCTCTGCTGTCATAGAATAATTTAGCTTTACATTTGGCAGCCAACTTAGCAGCAAAAGCAAGTGCATACAAGTCTGCAGCAACTACGTTTTTTGCATTTAAAATTGGGAGGAATTCTTTTGTTTTTAGCAAAAAATCATACCAGCGACGATATGATTTTGAATGATTTGATTTTTGAATGTAAAAATGCAAAAGATTTGCTTCTTCAATATAGGCTCCATTATCTGCTAAAGAAAAAACTGCAATGCGTTTATTCTGAGACTGGAGCAGTTTAATAAGATTAATCGACCTTGCATCTGTTTTCAAATCAGAAAAGCAAACAAATACAAAGTCGAATATATAATCTTTAATCATCAAACAACCTATAACAAGATAATGACTTATTTAGTCAAATTTGAAATGGAAAGTACTTCTCAAAATACCGCGAGCATCAAACCTTTCTTTGAAATAAATCAAATTCAATGAAGGAGTCATAGGATCTTCGGCTTTAGTATCTTGAGATACACCAATATCTACCCATTTATAACCATTTTCTATAGACCATCTGACAGTCTCATACATAATAAGATATACTGGCTTTAGGTGCTCGTATTCGTATAAGAGCATATTATAGAAGCACAACACAACATTAGAATTGCATAAAAACAGCCAAGAGCCGGCAATAGGAATATCATTATAATAAACAATATACAATCTAACATTATCGGGCATCAAATCGCGTATGCGAAGCATATCTTCTAGAGTATGAGTTGGCTTTGCATTGTGTTTTGATTTGTTGTCGAGCAAAATTCTATTAAAGGTTTCGTAGTCCTCGCTTTCTTTAATAGTAAGTTTGCCTTCGCGCAAAATTTTATGAATAGTTTTTCGAGCAGTTTTGTCGAAATGCTTCATAAAATCATCGCCATGCTTCAAGTCTATAGCATGAGAAATATAGTGAAGTTCGAAATCGAATTTGCGATAGAGCATAGCATATTCGATATGTTGAGAAATATTATTGGAATATACAATAGGCGGAGGAATCAAAAATGCTTCTTTAATCCCATTGTTTCTGCAATAATCCATAAATGCATCGACTATTTCCAAAGCTAATTCGAATGGAATATCATTAGTAACGATAGAACCATAGCTGGCTCCAACAGGCGACCAGAATACAGTTGCTTCATTTTTAAGTCCGCCAGGCAAAACAGCAATCAATTCGCCATCGCGTCTAAACATCAAATGGTCGAATCTGAATCTGCCATCAGGATGATAATCCAAAAAAGCTAATTTATGGAACATAGTGCCATTATTAGAATTATCGACAAAATGCTCCCATTCTTGTCTGAATTTCTCTTCGTATTTATGAACTACTATTTGACTCATATAAGGCTCATGAATTAATAATTATATTTGGCGCGCAAATTCTTTACCAAATTCGACGCATTTATCTAAAGCATTAGCATCAGGATTCCATTGAGATTTTGCACCATCGAGAATAACTTCGATGGAAGCTTCTTTCAAAAATTCACTGATAATTTTAATGTTTGCAGGGCTCCAGCCATAAGAACCGAATACGGCTGCTTTTTTGTTTTCCGGAGCAATTCCTTTAATTTCTTCGAGAATAGCAGCAGTGGAATTCAATATCCCGTTGTTATATGTTGGCGAACCAATAAGAAACGCTTTTGAGCGGAATATTTCAGTAATAATATCGCTATTGTCTGACTTGCTGCTGTTAAATAACTTAACAGTTAAATCAGGTTTTTCGCTTAAAATACCTGAAGCAATAGCTTCTGCCATTTTTCTAGTACTATCATACATAGTATCATAAATCAAAGTAACTTGATTTTCGGAGTATGAATTAGCCCATTCTTCGTATTTATTAATAATCGTTTCGATATTTTTTCTCCAAATCACGCCGTGAGCAGGGCAAACCAAGTTGATTGGCAAATTCATTTCTTTGAATTCCTGCATTTTTTTAAGTACTTTTTTGTTGAATGGAGAAACAATATTAGCGAAGTATTTAATAGATTCGTACATTAATTCAGAATTATCAACTAAATCATCATACATACCTTCGCAAGCAAAATGCTGACCGAACACATCATTAGAGAAAAGAATATTATCGCCGCTCAAGTAGGTCATCATAGTATCGGGCCAATGAAGCATAGGAGCTTCGATGAAAATTAATTCTCTAGAGCCAATGCTAAGTTTTTCGCCATTTTTAACGACTTTAAAATTCCAGTCTTTATGATAATATCCTTTGATGGATTTTGCACCATTAGCAGTGCAAATAATTGGAGTATCAGGAGCTACAAGATCCATTATAAGTGGAAGTGCTCCGCTATGATCTGGTTCTGCATGATTGACTACTACATAATCTATTTTTTCGAAGTCGATTTCTTTTTTTAAGTTGGCTATAAACTCTTCAGCAAAAGGACGCCAAACTGAATCGATAATAACGTTTTTTTCGTCTTTGATAAGGTATGCATTATAAGAAGAACCACGATAAGTAGATAATTGTTGACCATGAAATTTACGTAGTTCCCAGTCAATTTTTCCAATCCAGCTTACAGTATCGTTAATTTTAAAAGCCATTTTATTATTACCTTAAATTATATACAAACCAAAAAACAAATTTAATAAAAAAGTCTTAAAGAAAGCTAAAATATTAAAAACAAATAAAAGAAGAATAGGTCGGAATGAAGATTCAGACTATAAAAAATTAATCCAAGATCTGCTCAGATTACTTTTTTTCTATAGCTTCCCAAAAACTATTATTACTAAAGATTAATTCCATGCATTGCTTCAGATTAGATTTAAATGTTGGTATGTTGGCGCTGGTAGCATCTACAAGGTTTTTATCCGATAATAATAATTTATCGATTGTAGTGCCCCAAATTGGTTTGCCATTAGCATCATTAATAATTATGTCAAATTTGATGAATGACTTAGAGTATTCCAAATTATACCCGTCGGCAAATTCTTCGATCCATAATTTATCGAATTTAAATTCAATAGATTTATCTGATTTGTTGCATTCTGAAATTTCAAAACCGGCTGTACTAAAAGATTTGCTAATAAAGTTTGTCATAATATCTTTAATCGGTTTATCTGCTTTGATATATTCCTCAGAATTGAAAAGCCCAACATTTGCCATACCAAGTATATTTTCTTCGCTGCTGTATTTAGGTAATGTGATTTTGGATATACATAATTTTTGTTTTGTGCTGCTGGTCTTTTGTGGAGTAATTGTTATTTTGTCTATCGAACTAGATTTTAAAACAGGTTTTGCAGCACAAGATACAAGAAACAATCCAATTAAACTAATTAAAGTTAATGCTCTTAATACTCTCATTTTTTAACTCTCAAATTGGTTTTTAGAAGTGAATCAGGAATTGATATTTCAATTGTCGATTCATTATTTGAAGTAAGGTCATTATAGTAAATATTTAATTTAGCACTCAATAATTTTTCCTGGGTAGGAAATTTTGAATAAATAGATCCTCTGCCGGTGGTTCTTGAATTTAAAAGTGAAGGATTAAAAATTCCGGCTTGAAATCCTTCTTCAAAATTTCGCCTATTATTTGATTGGTCATCATACATATAAATATTGCCATTTGGTCCGGAGATTAATGAACTTCCTCCCCTTCTGCTTTGTACAGATATGAAAAATTTTGCAGTTTCAGCATTAATTATTGGTTGCTTTTGGTCATTAATAATCAAATAAGATTTGTCAAAGTTTATCTTAATTATCTTTGAACTATTATTTTCGATAGTCAAATAAATGGGGAAAACTAATGTTTCTTTGGGGTCATATCCAAAAACTTCTTTGCACTCTTTGATGTTGAAAAATGGATGAAATTTGAATGTAATCGAGTCTTGAGAACTTATTATTTCAGCAAACTGTCTTGGTTCTCTGGCAGGTCTGGTGCTTACACAAGAAACTGATATTAATAGTATCATCCCAATTAATAAATGCCTGCATATAATTTTTAAAGTATACATAATTATCCTTACTACTAATTGTATAATGCAAAATTTGCATATACTTAGTAAATAAATATAGTTGTGAAGACATATACAAATTAATTAATAATTTTTGAAATGCAAACAATATTTATTAATGCAGTATTGTTATATCAATAGTTTAATCGAGGCTCTTTATAAAAAAGTGATTTTCATAAATTTGATTTTGTTTTTTTCCTTGTAGAGACAGGTCTCAGACCTGTCTCAAAATTCACAAGAAAAAGACTTACCCAGACCTGTCTCTAACGTCTCAAGAATTAGACTTATCCATACCTGTCTCAAAATTCACAAGAATAAGACTTATCCAGACCTGTCTCAAAGTCATAAGAATAAGATGTGTCCTACACAACCTCTTGAGTTAGACAGGTCTGAGACCTGTCTCTACAAAAGAAATGTGTTTTAAGAGAAATTAATATGAGCTACAAAAGTTATGTAATAATAAATTATTCCATTTTATAGATTTTCTTAACAAAAGTGCCGGAATTAGTTTTAACTTCTAATATGTAAAGTGCTTTGGGTAGATCTGAGTTGTCTAAGGCAATTTTGTTCCCACTAATTGAATCAAATCTTTTCACAGTATTGCCTTGAATATCAAGTAATTTGATTTCATAAGCATCAATATTTACGGGGAGTTCAATAAAGCAGATCGAAGTGAAAGGATTAGGATATACATTCAATTTTGAATTATCATCCTCGACAGAAGTAATTGGTTCAACCTTGAAATTGTCAATACCATAAGTAACCCAAGCACTTCCGATAGTTTTATATTTCAAAGCCAAAAAAAGAGTATCTTCAGCGAAAGGTAGTTCAATAGTAGTATCAGCCCAAGTATATTTATCTCCCATTTTGGAAAAGCTGGCAAATTTTTGAAAATCGCCTGATTTTGGATTGCCTGATTTATAGCTATACCAAAGTTCGAGATTATCATCTGTAGGGTCACTGAATCCGGCAGTGTAGATGCTGAGAGTCAAAGAGCTGGGTATGTTCATTTTAAAAGCAGGAGAAACATACCAATCGATTAGAGTATCAGTTTCTAAACCACCTACTTGGTAGTCGTGCCATAAGCAAGCAGGCGCAGAGACAGATATTTCGGTATTAAAACTCCATCTGCTTAGAGCTTCGTTGCCAGTTCGATACTCAGTCCATCCTGTTTTGTCTTGAGTATTGTCAAATCCGCTTGTATAGGGCAGATCAATTACTTGTGAATAAAGGGTTGCAGATAGAACAAAAAAGCTGAAAATACAAATTAATATCTTCATTTTGCTTTTTGAATAAGAATAATTCAAACGCATACAAACTCCAATAAAATTATAAAAAAATGAATTTTAGAGAGAGACATAATTGCCCACGCCACAACCAATAATAATTACACACTAAGTAAAAATAGGTTGCAAATGTGAAATAAAAAAAACTCCTCCAATAAAATATCGAAGGAGTTACATCATGGTGTAGGGGCTTTCGCCCACAGGGGAGTTTGTAATCTTTATCTATTCAAGTGCTTTCAAAAAAGATTAATTCAATCTTTTTATCTTCACATTTATAAATACACATTTGTTTATTATTGGTTGCAGAAAAAGCTTGCAAATATAAAAATAACTGTATATATTGTATATAAACAGTAGTGACAATATGAAAATAGTAATAAACGATATGGCAAATCTGCCACTGCAAAGGCAGATATTTGAACAGATACGAGCAAAAATTCTATCAGGAGAATTAGCCGAATCTGCAGAATTGCCATCTATAAGGGCATTTGCACGTGATAATCAAGTGAGCGTTATCACTGTGCAAAAAGCATATCAATTACTTGAATCCGATGGATTAATCTACTCGAGAAGAGCTAAAGGCTTTTTTGTTGCATCTCTCAAAGATTCGCAAAAATCCGAGCTTTCGATACAATCCTTTGAAAATGCTTTTCGCCCTATTTTCGAAAAAGCAAAAAAAGAAGGATTGACTAATTCAATTATTTCACAAGTAGTCAATAGAATAATTAATGAGGAAGAAAAATGAGTTGTGTTCTTGAAATTAATGATCTAATAGTAAATTTTCCTAGCTTCAAGTTAGGTCCTATTGATTTAAAGTTGCACAAAGGGCGGGTTCATGCATATATAGGTCCTAATGGTGCAGGAAAATCAACAACAATTAAATCGATTTTTGGCGCTATTAAGCCAGATTCAGGTGTTATAAAATTTAATGACGAAATTATTAGCGACAGGAAATCATTGAGAACTTGGATCAATTCTATGGGTATTGTTACTGACAATATTTTTCAATGGACTAATATAAAATCGGCTGATTCGCTTGCATTCCTTTCTAAAATGTATGATGATTGGGACTTCGATATGATGAATTCTTTGATTGATAGGCTTCGATTCGATAGCTCGACTGTTATAGCTAATCTTTCTACAGGTGAATATACAAAATTGTCGATTATTGCTGCACTATCTCATAAGCCAAGTCTTTTGCTGCTTGATGAACCAAGTAACGGGTTAGATCCTTTTGCACGTAATGAATTGATTGATATATTGTTTGAATTTATGCAGAATGATGAAAATTCTATACTTTACTCTTCTCATATTATTCCCGAACTTGACAAAATTGCAGATGAAATTGCAATTCTATCGGATGGGAAAATTATTCTTAATGAAGAGAAATCCAATTTAATTGAAAATTGGAGGAAAATCTCTATTTCTGAAAATTCCCCTTTGATTGATGATGTTGCTATTTTCGACAGAAAAATAGAAAATGATGCTATTACTTTAATTTGCTCTGATTATGACAAGGTTCGCAATTTATTGCGGAATCTCAAAATAGAAGTAAAATCAGAAGAATTTATGAATCTGGAACAAATTGTATTGTCTGTATTCAAAAAGGCTAAATATGATTAATAAGTTTCGTACATTGTTGAAAATGTTCACTTTTGAGATGAGTATAGGCGCTATTGTGATGGTGATAACAACTCTGTCTCTACCTGCTGTGGCAACAAAAGAAATAAGTTTTCTGGCTGCTATGCCCTTATTTGTGTCATTCGGTTTGCTTATTGAAGCAAATGTACAAAGAAAATCTGCCTCAAAATTGAATAAAAGCATTACTTTTCTGCCATTTTCATTGAATACTCAATTCTTATATAGATTCATGCTGAAAATTGTGACTTTAGGACTCTATTGGTCAATATATTTCTTCATACTGGTATTTGTTGTTCCTTTATATAATAAAGAAATATTTGAGTTGATGCCAATTGTTATATTATCAACAAAAATCAGCTTTCTATTTATTCTAATGTTCGATATAGCTGAAGATCTGGAAAAAATGTTAATACGAAAGAGAACATTTTATAGAGCTACTATTATCTACTCTTCTTATCTGATTTACATAATAGCATTTTTGTCAATTTATTTCTTGATAAGTTCAAAATTATTGGGGCAAGACAGCTTTGAAATGTTAAGTAATCCTTTTGATTTATTATACCTAAGCTATTTATGCTTCGTGATTTTTATAGATTATAATTTATTTATACGTAGGTTGGAATATTAGATGAAAATAATAAGAAAGTTAGTGAAATACTATCGCTACTCATTGATGGATGATAAGGCATTATCGATATTTTCTGTTACATTTTTGCCACTGTTATTATTGATTGATTTTATTTTCAATAATATTCTAAATGTCAAATTACAAATGACATCTGATGTTTACAAATATTCAATTATTATAGCAATTATAGTAACTACAATAATAAAATACGATTCAAATATAAACAGAGTAACTATATTGTCATATGGCAGCTCCAACATTGAAATATATTTTATTAATGTATTAGAGAGAATGAAATTCCTAATATTAATATTCACGAGCTTAGTTATTCCCATATTATTTAATAAAATTGAAATCGAAGATTTTAATTTAATATTGATTATTTCATTTAGTATAATAATTATAAGTTCTTTGAATAGCATTGGAATTTCAATAAAAACATCAATGAGCAAGTCAACAAAATTTAAATTGATTAAAAGATATTTGCTCGTATTCTCTCCGATTGTAAGTTTTATTATTGTAGCAATTTGGAGTTCAGATGTTATTTGGAGTAGTTTATTTGGCGATAGCCCGGTAAATAGTAAAGTTTCGATCTATTTATCATTAAGTTTAATTTGCTTTGCTATTTACTTTATTGAATATAAATTCTTTACTTTATATAAAAATTATATAGACTTAGAGAAATATAACAATATGAATAAAGAATCAAAAATTACAATTTAAATAACGAATAAAGCTTAAAAAATGAAATTCATATTATACTTTTTATATTCTATCAAGAATAATCCGCTAAAATCTTTATTCTATATTGGATTAATGTCGATAATCGAAGTATTATATATTCTGGTAAGTACTCAATTGAACTTCAGCGAAATAGGGCTGGATTTTAAAGATAGATTTTTATTCATATTTGTATTTATAATTATTTCAAATTCATACCAAAAGATGCCTTATGTACATATGCTCTATTCTAAATCCAATATTGATGAGTATGCCTTCCTATATATAGAAAGATTTAAGAAGTTCTTATTAATATATATTGGAATGCTAATTTCAAGTATGATATTCCCTTCGTATGAAAAATCGACATTGATTGTTGGCTTATTCTTAGTTCTGGTTGGAATTGATTTTCAATTATATGGATACATTAATAGGATAATAAGTTCTAGGATGCCTAAAGCTACTATATTTGAGATTGCAAAAGCAAGATTAAAAGTAACAGGCAGCATTGTTGCTTCATTTTTTCTGATGATTATTCTATTGATTGGCTTAGATTATTTTAATATAGATTATTTCAAGATTTTTGGGTTTAATATGAATATCAAAGGTGTAATTACTTTGATATATTTAATTGCAGTAACTATCAATCTCCACTATTTGGATTATAAGTATATTATATTTAGATATCATTATATAGACTTAGAGTCGCTCGAAATGTCGAGATTTATAAATAAATATAGAAAAAGCGGCAAAGAGTACTCATTATTCAGATAATATGCTTAATTTAGCGAATAATTTTGAAGCAAAATTTTAATTGGATATAGATGAGAATCGAACGAAAACCCGATTGGTTGAAGATAAGGCTCCCAGGAGGAGAAAATTATACAAAAGTAGCAGAAATTGTAGATACTCATAAATTGCACACGATTTGCTCAAGTGGCAAATGTCCTAATATGGGCGAATGTTGGGCTGCAGGAACAGCTACTTTTATGATTTTAGGA